>NZ_JBFACN010000002.1:0-90481 GCF_040640875.1 Streptomyces sp. NPDC021562 | reverse complement strand
TCCCCCGGCCTTCGGTCGAGAACCCCCCGGCCTTCGGTCGGGAACTCCCGCTCCTCGGTCGGGAACCCCCGGTCCGCGGTCGAGAACCCCCCGGCCTTCGGTCGGGAACCCCCGGTCCGCGGTCGGGAACCCCCCGGCCTTCGGTCGGGAACCCCCGGTCCTCGGGCGGGAGCCCTCAGTCCGAGATCAGGCCCTCGCGCAGCTGTGCCAGGGTGCGGGTCAGCAGGCGGGAGACGTGCATCTGGGAGATGCCGACCTCCTCGCCGATCTGGGACTGGGTCATGTTCGCGAAGAAGCGGAGCATGATGATCCGGCGCTCGCGGGGCGGCAGCTTGGCGAGCAGGGGCTTCAGGGACTCGCGGTACTCGACTCCCTCGAGGGCCGTGTCCTCGTAGCCGAGGCGGTCGGCCAGGGAGCCCTCGCCGCCGTCGTCCTCGGGGGCCGGGGAGTCGAGGGACGAGGCGGTGTACGCGTTGCCCACCGCGAGGCCGTCGACGACGTCCTCCTCGGAGACGCCGAGGACCGCCGCCAGCTCCGTCACCGTCGGCGAGCGGTCCAGCTTCTGGGAGAGCTCGTCGCTGGCCTTGGTGAGGGCCAGGCGCAGCTCCTGCAGGCGCCGCGGGACGCGGACCGACCAGGAGGTGTCGCGGAAGAACCGCTTGATCTCGCCGACGACGGTCGGCATCGCGAACGTCGGGAACTCCACGCCGCGTTCGCAGTCGAAGCGGTCGATCGCCTTGATCAGGCCGATGGTGCCGACCTGGACGATGTCCTCCATCGGCTCGTTGCGGCTGCGGAAGCGGGCCGCCGCGTAGCGCACGAGGGGGAGGTTGAGTTCGATCAGGGTGTCCCGGACGTAGGCACGCTCGGGGCTGTCCTCGTCGAGTGCGGCGAGCCGCAGGAACAGGGAGCGGGACAGGGTGCGGGTGTCGAGGCTCTCCGAGACGGCCGGAAGCTCCTGGGCCGGCGTGGCCTCCAGCGCCGGAGCGCCGGCGATGGCGCCATCGATGCTGTCGAGCACGTCGATGGCGTCGAGCTCCTTGGGCGCTGCCTCGCTGTTCGTGGGCATGAGCACCTTCGAGCTGCCCTGTTCTGCGGACATGCCACCCCCTTTGGGTCGCGGGACGGTCGCGGCGACGCTCCCCGGCGAGGAGCGGTGCCTTCACCTGAATACCGGAGCCTGAGCCCCGGCAAACGCGCTTCCGGCAGAATGTCACATGTCGGCAACACGCTGTAGTGACATGTCGACATGTGAAATGTGAATCAGCCCTGCGTGCAAGGGGTCTGACGGTTTTTCGTCCCTCAACTGTCGGGAAGTGCGCTGGTGAGCGATTCGCTCGCGACGGTGATGGCTCGATCCTGTTTGCGGTAATGACCTCGCCTGGCCCCTGGGGCCAGGTCTCGGTCCGGTAACGGAGTCAGGGCAGGCGCGGGCGAGGCCGGGGGCGGCTCCGGGGAGGGCTCTACGCCTCGATGCGGTTCGCCGAGCGCAGGCGCTGGAAGCTGCGGGCGAGGAGGCGGGAGACGTGCATCTGGGAGACGCCCAGTTCCGCGCTGATCTGGGACTGGGTGAGGTTGCTGTAGTAGCGCAGGAGGAGGATGCGCTGTTCCCGCTCGGGGAGTTGGACCAGGAGGTGGCGGACCAGGTCGCGGTGTTCCACGCCGTCCAGGGCCGGGTCCTCGTACCCGATGCGGTCCAGCAGGCCCGGCAGCCCGTCGCCCTCCTGGGCGGCCTCCAGGGAGGTCGCGTGGTACGACCGGCCCGCCTCGATGCAGGACAGCACCTCCTCCTCGCTGATCCGCAGCCGCTCGGCGATCTCGGCGGTGGACGGGGTGCGGCCGAAGGCGGTGGTCAGGTCCTCGGTCGCGCTGTTCACCTGGACCCACAGCTCGTGCAGCCGGCGCGGGACGTGCACGGTACGGACGTTGTCGCGGAAGTAGCGCTTGATCTCGCCGACGACGGTCGGCATCGCGAACGTCGGGAACTGCACGCCCCGGTCCGGGTCGAAGCGGTCGATGGCGTTGATCAGGCCGATGGTGCCGACCTGGACGACGTCCTCCATCGGCTCGTTGCGGGAGCGGAAACGGGCGGCCGCGTAGCGTACGAGCGGGAGATTGGCCTCGATGAGCGCCGCGCGCACGCGGTCGTGCTCCGGCGTGCCCGGCCTGAGCTCCTTGAGCTGACCGAAGAGCACCTGGGTCAGCGCCCGGGTGTCGGCGCCGCGACGTTTCTCCGGGGGCGGGGCGGGCGCCTGGGCGGGGGGCTGGGTCGCGGGCTGGGGCTGGGCCGGTGGTGGGCTCTGGCCGGCGGGCTGGGCGGGGGCGGGCGCCTCTTCCTGGGGCGGCGCAGAACTGGCCGACACGGTCAACGCCACCTCTTCATCGGTCAATCATCCGTCAAAAGCGGTCATAGCATCACAAGACATGTGCACTGTGTGCAAGCACCCCATCACCTCGTGTTGAGGTTGAATGACGGTTAGTTGGGGCATACGCGCACGAAAGCCCCCCGTCGTTCCCGGCGGAGGGCCATATCCGAAACGGAGGGGGGTGCTCAGAACTCGTAGTCGGCGATCACCCACGTGGCGAACTCCCGCCACTGCGCGGCGGCCGCCTGGTGGTCCGGGTGCTCCAGGTAGCGCTTCAGCGCGTCCGCGTCCTCCACCGCCGAGTTGATCGCGAAGTCGTGCGCGACGGGGCGGTCGGTGATGTTCCAGCCGCACTCCCAGAAGCGCAGTTCCCCGATCTTGCCGCCGAGCGCGGCGAAGGCCTCGGCGCCCGCGACGGCGCGCGGATCGTCGCGCCGCACGCCCTCGTTGAGCTTGAAGAGGACCAGGTGGCGGATCATGGGTACTCCCGGTGGGTCTACTTCGCCCCGTTGGCCAGCCAGGTGAAGAAGTCGCCGACGGCCTTCGCGGCGTCCGATATGCCCTGGAAGACTATCTGGACCCAGGCCGCCGCCCTGGGCGGGTCCGTGATGATGACGTACAGCGCGAAGACCACGAGCGCGTAGACGGCGATCTTCTTGGCGTTCACCGCCACCGGCCTCTCCCCTGGTTATCCCCTGTTGCCGGGCGCGAGTGTAACGGTCCGATCGTTTTGTATGACTAGCGGCGCGAAGGGTACTCGGATTTTTTAGACGACTTCCGGGGGGAGGCGCCCGGAACATGACGAAGGGCCCGGTCCATCGGACCGGGCCCTTCGCTTCACAGCGGTAGCGGAGGGATTTGAACCCTCGGTGACTTGCGCCACACTCGCTTTCGAGGCGAGCTCCTTCGGCCGCTCGGACACGCTACCGAGGGAGACCTTACAGCACCGGGGGCCGTGCGCCGAAATCGGTATTCAGGGGCCCGGGGCGGACCCCGCGACGGCGGCTCAGCGGGTGCGGAAGAACTCCGTGAGCAGCCGGGCGGACTCCCCGGCGAGGACGCCCTCGACGACCTCGGGACGGTGGTTGAGCCGCCGGTCCCGTACGACGTCCCAGAGGGATCCAGCGGCGCCCGCCTTCTCGTCGCGGGCACCGTAGACGACCCGGTCCACCCGGGCCTGGACCAGGGCGCCGGCGCACATCGTGCAGGGCTCCAGGGTCACGACCAGGGTGCAGCCGGTGAGCCGCCATTCGCCGAGCGCCGCGGCGGCCCGGCGCAGTGCGAGGACCTCGGCGTGCGCGGTGGGGTCGCCGGTGGCCTCGCGTTCGTTGTGCCCGGTGGCGAGGACCGTCGTACCGTCCGCGGACAGCACGACGGCGCCGACGGGGACGTCCCCGCCCTGGACGGCCTGGCCCGCCTCGTCCAGGGCGAGCCGCATCGCGGCCCGCCAGCGGTCGCGTACCGGGTCGGGGGACCCGGGTGCCTGGTGGTGGAGCGTCAGCGGACGGTCTCCAGGACGTCGGAGGCGCCCAGGGCCTCGGCGATCTCGCCGAGCGCGTCCTCGTCGAGCGACAGCAGTTCCTTGGCGGTCACCCCCAGGTCGTCGAGGATCCCGGGGTCGCCCACCGGGCCCGAGGGCACGGCCGAGCCGTCCGAGTCGTCGTCCTCCTCCGGCTCCGGCTCACCGTCCTCGGTGCCGTCGAGGTCGAGGGAGTCCAGGACGTCGGTGTCGTCCTTGGGCTCCCTGCCGAGCATTTCGTCGGTGAGCAGGAGCTCGCCGTACGAGCTGCGGGCGGCGGCGGCGGCGTTGGAGACGAAGACCCGGGGGTCCTCCTCACCGTCGACGCGCACGACACCGAACCACGCGTCTTCCTGCTCGATGAAGACGAGCACCGTGTCGTCGGCCTCCGAGGCCGATTCCCGGGCCAGGTCGGCCAGGTCCGACAGGGTCTCCACATCGTCGAGCTCTGTGTCGCTCGCTTCCCACCCGTCTTCGGTGCGCGCGAGCAGTGCGGCGAAGTACACCGTGACTCTCCCACTGGTCTTAGGCGTGCCGGTTGGGGGTCCCCCCGGCGGAGGTTCTGGGCGGGAAGAGCTGGGCTCCGAGCCCCACCCACTCGGAATCGTGGCAGAAACAAGGCGTTCAGGGGACGTCTTCGGCTCCCTGTGTCTGGCAGTTTTGATCGCACGTATGCAAAGAGCCATCCATGCGTCCCTGAACGCAGTCACCAGCGCACTCGTTGCCGCCACCTGCGGATCGTACGCGGGTTTTGCCGCGGCCCACGCACGGCCTTCCCCGTGCCGGACCGCAACGGGCCGCAAGCAGTGGATCTTTGCCGAAGGATCGGCTTCACGACTCCTGTGGACTCTTACCGACTCTTTCGGACCTTCGCGGGCTCTTACCGGTTCTCACGGGCTCCAGCCGGCCCTCACGGGCTCCGGCCGGTCCGTGGACTCCTGTCGAGGTCTACCAACGGAACGTCCTCATCCGCATCGCGTGTCGCAGCCGGGCCACTTTCGCCCGGCGGGGCTGGACGCGGTCGCGCAGCGCCCGCGCCTCGGCGAGTTCGCGCAGGAACCGGGCCCGGCGGCGACGCCGCTCGGCCTCGGTCTCGCCCTCCGGGGCGCCGTAGCCACGGTCGGGCTGTCCAGGCTGTCCAGACAGTTCAGGCACGTCGAATCACCCCACTTCGACACTCCCACTTTCCCCCGGACGGCCGGTTTGATGCCAGGTCCGATGTCGGGGTGTGGCAGGACGGACCTGCGCGGGGGGCGGTCGGGCGCGGTTACTGTTGTCGGCATGCGTCTCCACGTCGTCGACCACCCCCTGGTCGCTCACAAGCTCACCACGCTGCGCGACCAGCGCACCGACTCCGCGACGTTCCGGCGGCTCGCCGACGAACTGGTCACCCTGCTCGCCTACGAGGCGACTCGGGACGTGCGGACCGAGGCCGTCGACATCCGGACCCCGGTGGCCGCCACGACCGGCGTCAAGCTCGCCCGGCCGCGTCCGCTGGTCGTGCCGATCCTGCGGGCCGGGCTCGGCATGCTGGACGGGATGGTGCGGCTGCTGCCGACGGCCGAGGTGGGCTTCCTGGGCATGATCCGCAACGAGGAGACGCTCCAGGCGTCCACGTACGCCTCCCGGATGCCGGAGGACCTCTCCGGGCGTCAGGTGTACGTCCTGGACCCGATGCTGGCCACGGGCGGCACGCTGGTCGCCGCGATCCGTGAGCTCATCAGGAGGGGCGCCGACGACGTCACCGCGGTGGTGCTGCTGGCCGCCCCCGAGGGGGTCGAGGTCATGGAACGAGAGCTGGCGGGGACGCCGGTCACGGTGGTGACGGCGGCGGTCGACGACCACCTCAACGAGCACGGTTACATCGTGCCGGGCCTCGGGGACGCGGGGGACCGGCTGTACGGGGCGGCGGAGTAGCCCTCCGGGGGGGCGCGGTCGCCGTGGGGGGTGCGGTTCTGGGGCGGGCGCGGGTCCGTTGTGGCTGGTCGCGCAGTTCCTCCCCCAGCCTTCGGCCGGGGGTACCCCCAGCGCCCCTGGGTGGGCTTTTGTTGGCGGTGTTGGGGCGGGCCGCCCTGTCAGCAGGTTTTCTTGGTTGTCGCCTTGGGCTGGGGGGCCGTCAGGGCGGTGATCGCCTTGTCGGCCGTCGCCTGGGGGGTGAGGGACTTGAAGGCGTCGCCGATGATCAGGTCCACCGCGGTGCCCTTGCGGCCCGCCTCCGTGCGCTGGTCGGCCGCCGTCACCTGGGTGGCCAGGACCGGCAGCGAGGTCTTCAGGGCGGCGGCGGGACCGAGCAGTACCGCCGTCCCCTTGACCTTCGCGTCGAACGTCGCCGGCGCGTTCCCCACGTCGCCGATCCGGAACCCGCGCTTCTTGAGCGCGTCCGCGGTGTCCTTGGCCAGGCCCGTCCGGGTGGTCGCGTTGTAGACGTTCACCGTGATCTGCGCGGGCTTCGGGAACGCGGCGGCGGACGCCCCGGCCGCGGGACTCGGGCTCGCGGCGGCCTGCTTGACGCAGTCCCCCGCGGAACCGGCCGCCGAGGCCTTCCCGCCGCCACCCGTGAAGACGTCGATGAGCTGCAGTGTGCCCCAGCCGACCAGGCCGAGCGCGGTGACGGAGGCGACCACGGAGAGGGTCAGCCGGGTACGCCGCCGGCGTGGGCGCATGCGAGGGTATTTGTCCCCAGTGATCCGGTATTGGCCGCCCATGCCGGGGGGAGTCAGCATGCTCATGAGCGCAGCGTAGTGCGCCACGGGTGCGTTGACTAATAGATGATCATCCGACGGTGCCCGGTCCAACCCGAAAGGGGCAACCGGCGCCGAACGGCGGACGACGAGCGGGTGTCCGCGCGGGTGTCAGTCGAGTTCGAGCACGCGCGCGTGCAGCACCTGCCGCTGCTGGAGGGCGGCGCGGACCGCGCGGTGCAGCCCGTCCTCCAGGTACAGGTCGCCCTGCCACTTCACGACGTGCGCGAAGAGGTCGCCGTAGAACGTGGAGTCCTCGGCGAGGAGGGTCTCCAGGTCGAGCTGGCCCTTGGTCGTCACGAGCTGATCGAGGCGGACCGGGCGCGGTGCGACGTCCGCCCACTGCCGGGTGCTCTCCCGGCCGTGGTCGGGGTACGGCCGGCCGTTTCCGATGCGCTTGAAGATCACACGGAAAGCCTACCGGTCCTGACGTTCCGGGCGCAGCCATGGCGACCGAGTGCGACGCTGGAAAAGACGTTGTAAAGGTCATCAAAAAGGCAAAACCGGAACTGGGGGTCCGATGACGAGTTCTGCCGAACCCGCGGGAACGGCAGGAGCCGGCGCCCCGACCCCTGCCCCGGTCGCCGCGATCGCCTCCGGGTACGCCTTCACCGGCCCGGCGCTGGACCTCGGCGCCCTCCTGTGGGACGGGCAGTGCCGTCCCGACGTCCAGGTCCGCATCCCCCTGTCCGTGCTGAACCGGCACGGCCTGGTCGCGGGCGCCACCGGCACCGGCAAGACCAAGACGCTCCAGCTGATCGCGGAGCAGCTCTCGGCGCAGGGCGTCCCGGTGTTCCTCGCGGACGTCAAGGGGGACCTGTCCGGTATCGCCCGCCCGGGGCAGGGCGGCACGCGCGTGCTGGGCCGGGCGGCCGAGGTGGGCCAGCGGTGGACGGCGGCCGGCTTCCCGGCGGAGTTCCTCGCGCTCGGCGGGCAGGGCCGCGGCGTGCCCGTCCGCGCCACGATCACCAGCTTCGGCCCGCTGCTGCTGGCCAAGATCCTGCAGCTCAACCACACCCAGGAGCAGTCCCTCGGCCTGATCTTCCACTACGCGGACACCAAGGGCCTGGAGTTGATCGACCTCAAGGACCTGCACGCGGTGGTCGCCTTCCTCATCTCCGACGAGGGCAAGGCCGAGCTGCGCAACATCGGCGGCCTGTCGACGGCCACGGCGGGCGTGATCCTGCGTTCCCTGACCGCCTTCGAGGCGCAGGGCATGACGGACTTCTTCGGCGAACCGGAGTTCGACACGGCCGACCTCCTGCGGACGGCACCGGACGGCCGCGGCATCGTCTCGGTCCTCGAACTCCCCGCCGTCCAGGACCAGCCCCTGCTCTTCTCCACGTTCCTCATGTGGCTGCTGGCCGACCTCTTCCACGACCTCCCGGAGATCGGCGACGCCGACAAGCCGAAGCTGGTCTTCTTCTTCGACGAGGCGCACCTGCTCTTCGACGACGCCTCGAAGGCGTTCCTCGACTCGATCACCCGGACCGTGCGCCTGATTCGCTCGAAAGGGGTCGGCGTCTTCTTCGTCACGCAGACCCCGAAGGACGTGCCGTCCGACGTCCTCGCCCAGCTGGGCAGCCGTGTCCAGCACGCGCTCAGGGCGTTCACCCCGGAGGACCAGAAGGCGCTGAAGGCGACCGTGGGGACCTTCCCGAGGTCGCCGTACGACCTCGCGGAACTCCTCACGGGGCTCGGCACCGGCGAGGCCGTGGTCACCGTGCTCAGTGAGAACGGCGCCCCGACCCCGGTCGCGGCGACCCGGCTGCGGGCCCCGGAGTCCCTGATGGGTCCCGTCGACGCGGCCGAACTGGACGCCACGGTCGGGGCGTCCGACCTGCGGGGACGTTATGCACAGGCTGTGGACCGCGAGTCGGCGTTCGAGAAGCTCCAGCGGGCCACGGACACCCCCACGGAGACGGACCCGACCGGGGCGCCGGCCACGGCCGCACCCCCGGCGGCCGGGCAGCGGCACACGGGCCACGGGGAAGAGCCCTCGCTCGTCGAACAGGTCGTGCAAAGCGGGATGTTCAAGTCCCTCGCACGTTCGGTGGGGACCCAGCTGGGCCGGGAGATCACCCGTTCCCTCTTCGGGACGGCCCGCAGACGCCGGTGAGCCGGGCCGCCCGGCGCGGGCGACCCGGTTCCGTCCCGAGGGCTCAGCCGTGCTTCTGCTCCTGGGGCCGCGGCCTCTGCTCCTGGGGCCGCGGCCTCGGCGGCTCGGCCGCCTCCGCCCGGGGCTTCGGTGTGCTGCGGACGGCCTTCGGTGTGCTGCGGACGGCCTCGGCGCGCAGCAGGGCGCGCAGGACGGCGTACGGGTCTGAGGGCATGGCGGTGTTCCTTGCGTAGAGCGGACCGACCTGACAGGGGGGAGTGGGGCGTCGGGTCGGTCAGCAGCGCAGGACCACGGTGCGCAGCAGGGGTGCGGGATACGGCGGACGCGGGGCGGCCGGGCAGGCGGGCCGCCGGTGGCGGACGGCCGGGTCGTCGGACCCCGCGGCCGGGAGCGGCGCGGGGCGCTGGGGTACGTCGGCGCGATGGACGGTGCGGGCGGGTGGCCGCAGCGGGGTGTCGGGCACGTCGTGCTCGGCGGTCCCGGCCGCGGCGGCGGTGACAGGGGCGGTCGCCGCGGGGGCCGCGGAGGCCGCCGTGGGGACGCCGGCCAGCAGCAGGGCGAACAGCAGCGCCACGAGCGCCCGCAGCCGGGCGTGGCCGGGCCGCGGGCGACCGTGGGCGGGGCCGCTGCTCATGGTGGTCATCTCCCCGCGCCGTGGCCGGTGTTCATCGCGCCGGTCGGCAGAACCGCTCGCGCGGCGTACCTGCGGGGCGCGGGGTTGACGCGGTTCACACGGTGCGCGGGATGTGCCTGGCGCGGCTGCGCAGGCCGAACGAGGAGACGATCTCGACGATGCCGACCACCACCAGCCAGATACCGGCGACCAGGGTCAGTACGGCGACCGACTTGAACGGGGACACGATCAGCACGATGCCGGCGATGAAGGTGACGATCCCGAGGAAGATCATCCAGCCGCGGGCCGGCATCGCCGGGTCGTGCACGGCGGCGATCGTCTGGGTGATGCCGCGGATCAGCCAGCCGATCCCGATCCACAGGGCGAGCAGCAGGATCGACTCCAGCGGGCCGCGGAAGCAGAACAGGCCCAGCAGGATCGACAGCGCGCCGCTGATGAAGGCCAGCACGCGCAGCGAGGTCGTCTTGTGCGTGCCGAAGGCGGCGGCCAGCTGGAAAACGCCGCTGACCACCAGGTAGACGCCGAAGAGCACGCCCGCGACCAGCAGGGAGGCGCCGGGCCACACCAGGACCAGGACGCCGAGGATCAGTGAGGCGATCCCGGTGGCCAGGATGGTCCCCCAGGCGGCCTGGGCGAGTGCGTGCAGCGGCCCTTCGAACGGTGGTTCGGCCTCATGCCGCCCGACACCGTAGGCGTGAGCCCTGCGGTCGTCGTCGGCGGGCCCGGTGCTGTGGGGCTCGGTCATGCATCAAGGGGAGCCCCCGCCATCCGCCACCGCCACCACAGGGGGCCCGGCCGGGTGACGACCGGAAGGAGCGCGGGTCACCCGGCCCCACTCCCCTTCGGCCCCTTCGTCTCCTTCGCCGCCTTCGCCGCCGCCTTCATCTCCTGCTTGTGCGCCCGGACCTTCGCGAGTGACTCCGGCCCGGTGATGTCGGCCACCGACCGGAACGCCGACGCCTCCCCGTACGCCCCCGCCGCCTCCCGCCACCCCTTCGGCCGCACCCCCAACTGCTTCCCCAGCAGCGCGAGGAAGATCTGCGCCTTCTGCTTCCCGAACCCGGGCAGTTCCTGGAGCCGCTGCAACAGCTCCGCCCCGCCGTCGACGCCGCGCCAGACGCCTTCGGCGTCCCCGTCGTAGTGCTCGACCAGGTACTGGCACAGCTGCTGGATCCGCTTCGCCATGGACCCGGGATAGCGATGCACCGCGGGCTTCTCGGAGAGCAGCGCGGCGAACGCCTCCGGGTCCTGCGCGGCGATCTCATGCGCGTCCAGGTCCTCGGCGCCCATGCGCCGCGCGATCGTCGCCGGCCCCTTGAACGCCCACTCCATCGGCACCTGCTGGTCCAGCAGCATGCCGACGAGCGCGGCGAGCCTGCTGCGGCTGAGGAGTTCGTCGGCCTCGGCGTCCTGGGCGAGACACAGGGCGGGGGTGGCGGCGGCGTCGGCACGGGCGTCCATGGCTCGATGATCCCGCGCCCGGCCCTGCCCCGCACTCCGTCCCTCGCGTACGATTCCCCCACCATGTGGATTAGGTAAGGCTAACCTCAGGAAAGGGCCGTCGCAGGGTGACCGCAGAGACGTACCGAGACCCCTGGGGCATCCCTCATCTGCGTGCGGGGAACGCCCGTGAACTCGCCCGCGCGCAGGGCCGGGTCACCGCCCACGACCGGGCCTGGCAACTGGAGACGGAGCGGCACCGGGCCCAGGGCACGTCGGCGTCCTTCCTCGGCGCCCCGGCCGCCCCCTGGGACGTCCTCGTCCGCCACGCCCGCCTCGCGGACACCGCGAGACGCTGCTTCGAGGCGCTGGAGGGACGGGACCCGGAGACGGCGCAGTGGGTACGGTCGTACACGGCCGGCGTGAACGAGGGGCTGGCGGCCGGTGCCGCCCGTACCCCCGAGTTCGCCTGCACCGGACTGGTCCCCGGCAGCTGGGAGCCCTGGCACCCGCTCGCCGTCTGGCTGGCCACCCACCTCCTGTTCGCCGGATTCCCCGCCAAGCTCTGGCGCGAGCGGGCGATACGGCACCTGGGCGAGGAGTCGGTCCCGCTCTTCGCCACGGACGGGCCGGCCACCGCGGGAAGCAACGGCTGGCTGCTGACGGGCGCCCGTACCTCCACCGGGAAGGCGCTGATCGCGGGCGACCCCCACCGCTTCATCGAGGCCCCCGGCGTCTACCAGCAGATCCGGCTCTCCTGCCCGGAGTTCGACGTCGTGGGCCTGGCCGTCCCCGGCGTCCCCGGCATCGCCCACTTCGCGCACACGGGCACGGTCGCCTGGGCCATCACCAACGCGATGGCCGACTACCAGGACCTCTACCGGGAGCGCCTGCGCCGCACGGAGAGCGGAGTGGAGGCGCTGGGCCCGGACGGCACCTGGAGTCCGGCCCACCGGCACACGGAGACGGTCCCGGTGGCAGGACGGCCCCCGCTCGAGATCGAGGTGATCGAAACCCCCCGAGGCCCCCTGATCACCCCCCTGCCCCCGGCCGCCGCCCAACAGCCGCAGGCCGCCGGCGGTGAAGCCGAGGCGCTGGCCCTGCGCCACCCGCCCCGCGTCACCCACGACCTCGGCTTCACCGCCCTCCTCCCCCTCCTGCGCGCCCGCAGCGTGGCCGACGTCGACCGCGCCCTGGACGCCTGGGCCGAGCCGGTGAACGTCGTCCACGCGGCCGACACCGCCGGCGGCACCCTGCACCGCGTCGCCGGCCGCGTCCCCGTCCGCTCCCGCACCAACCGCACCCGACTCGCCCCCGCCTGGCTCCCCGGCCACGCATGGCGGGGCTGGCACGAGCTGCCGTACGGCGAACTCACCGACGGCGCCGCCGTGATGGCGAACCAGCGCGGCCCCGCCGCTCCCCTCGGCGTCGAGTTCGCCCCGCCCCACCGCGCCGACCGCATCCGCGCCCTCCTCGACGGGCGCCGCACCTGGTCCGCCGCCGACCTGCCGGCGATCCACATGGACACCCACCTCGCCTCCGCCGCGCCCCTCCTGGACCGCATCGCCGCGCTCGACCGCCTCACTCCCGAGGCCGCCGGTCTCCGCGACCGCCTGCTCGCCTGGGACCGCCGGATGGACGCAGGCAGCACCGCCGCCGCCGGCTACGCGGCCGTACGCTCCGCGGTCGTACGGCACCTCGCCGCCCACCCCGTCTTCGCCGCCCTCGCCGAACCCCCGTCCGCTGCCTGCCCGGAGCCCCTGCTCCCCTGGCTCGCCCTCACCCCGCGGATCGGCTTCGCCCTGGAACACCTGCTCAGCGCGGAGGAGTTGTACGGCATCGACCGCCCCGCCGTCGTACGCGCCGCGCTCGAAGAAGTGGCCGCGGACGTCGCCGGTGACGTAGCCGCGGGCCGGCCCGCCCGGACCTGGGGCGACACGCACCGCCTCGCCCCCTGGCAGGCGCTGCCCGGACGGCCGTACGAGGGTCCCGCGCTCTCCGGTGACCACGACTGCGTGCTGTGCACCTCCGCCGTCCCCGGTGTCACCGACCTCGCGGTGCGCGGCCCGGCCGCCCGTTACGTCTGGGACCTGGCCCGCCGCGACGACAGCCTCTGGGTGGTGCCGCTCGGCGCGGACGGCGTCCCCGGCGCGGCCCACCACAACGACCAACTCCCCCTGTGGCTCTCGGGGGGCCTGGTCCCGGTCGTCACCGACTGGGACCGGCTGGAACGCGTGGACCTCACCGACACGGAAGAAACCGAAGAGACCGAAGAGACCGATGCCTGAACAGCCCCCCTTCGAACACACCGTCACCGGCTTCGGCACCGTGCGCCTGCGCCCGCTCGATCCGGAACGCGACGCCGACACCGTGCACTCCTGGGTCACCGGGGAACGCGCCGCCTTCTGGGGCATGACCGGCCTCACCCGCGACCAGGTCGCCGACATCTACGCCCATATGGCGGGCCTCGACACCCATCACGCCCACCTCGCCGAGCGGGACGGTGTCCCGGTCGCGCTCCTCCAGACGTACGAGCCGCAGGCGGACCGGGTGAGCGAGTGCTACGACGCCCGCCCCGGCGACATCGGCGTGCACGTCCTGCTCGCCCCGGCCGGCCCCGAGGGCCCTCGCCCCGGCTGGACGGGGTCCCTGCTCCGCGTCTTCACCGAGTACGTCTTCCGCGCCCTGGACCGCCGCCGCATCGTCGTGGACCCGGACGTCCGCAACGAGAAGGCGATCGCCCGCTTCCGGAGCCAGGGTTTCGAGCTGGGCCCGGCCGTCGTACTCCCGGAGATCGACCTCCCGGACGTGTACCTGCCCGAGAAGCACGCCCGACTGGCGTTCCTCACGAGGCGAGATGATTGCCGGGTGAAATGAGTGCCGCGCGCCTCCCATCCGTATGACCGAAGAACACGTGTTTCCGAACTCGGAGCGGGTGAAGTGCGCGAACACCACGACCGACGGCGCCCCACCGCCCCCCGCAGGGCAACCCCCCACAGGGCGGCCCTGCGGACGGCCGCCCTCCTGGGCACCCTCCTCACCGCCCTGTTCCTCGCCTCCGCCGCCCCCGCCTCCGCCCACGCGGCCCTGCGCGGCAGCGACCCCGCCGACGGCGCCGTGCTCAAGTCGGCCCCCGGCTCGGTCACCCTGACGTTCACCGAGTCCGTCGGCCTGCTCGACGACTCGTTCCGGGTGTACGACCCCACCAACCACCGGGTGACCACCGGCGCCGCCGAACACGGCCCGGCCGGCGCGGACACCGCCCGGATCACCTTCCCGAAGAAGCTCGGCACCGGCACGTTCACCGTGGCCTGGCGGGTCGTGTCGGCGGACAGCCACCCGGTCTCCGGCGCCCTCACCTTCTCCGTGGGCAAACCGTCGGCGACCGTCGCGGCCGTCCCCAACGGCCCGGTCGAGAACCCGGTCACCGAAGGCCTCTACAACATCGGCCGGTACCTCGCCTACCTCGCCGTGGCGCTGCTGATCGGCGCGGCCGCCTTCGTCGCCCTGTGCCGCCCGCCGGACCCGGCGCCGCTGCGGGCACCGGTCCGGACGGCCTGGTGGGTCCTGCTGGGGGCCAGCCTCTTCCTCCTGGTCCTGCGCTCCTCGTACGAGGAGGGCACCTCCCCGGTGACCGCCCTCGACCTGTCCGCCCTCGCCAAGTCGACGACGGGCCGCCCGGGTCTGGCCCTGCTGACCAGGGTGGCGCTCCTGGCGGTCGTCGCGGGCCTCCACCTGTTCCTCGGCCGCGGGGGAGCGGACCGTTCCCGCCCGCTCCGTCCGACCCGCCCCGTCCTGGCCGCGGGCACCGCCCTCGCCGTCGCCCTGGCGCTGACCTGGGCGGCGGCGGAGCACGCGTCGGCCGGTATCCAGGTGCCCCTGGCGATGACCTCGACGGTCCTGCACCTGCTGGCGATGGCGCTGTGGCTGGGCGGTCTCACGGCCCTCCTCATCACCCTCCAGCGGGGCAGCATCCCGCTGCCCGCCGCGGTCGTCACCCGTTTCTCGCGGGTGGCGTTCGTCTCGGTGGCGGTCCTCGTCGTCACCGGCGTCTACCAGTCCTGGCGGGGCCTCGGCTCCTGGCAGGCGCTCACCGACACGTCGTACGGCAGGCTGCTGCTCCTCAAGCTCGCCGCCGTGATCCTGCTCCTGGGGGCGGCCTCCCAGTCCCGCCACTGGACGGCGAAGCTGGCGGCGGCCCGGCCCGCGACACCGGCCCGCACCCGGATCCCGGAACCGGTCGGCGCCCTGGCGACAGGGTCACCGGAGACCGCGGCGTCCGAGGTCTCGTCGTCCGAGGCCGAGTGGTCCGAGGCCGCGGCGTCCGCAGTCCCGGCGTCCACGGTCCCGGCGTCCACGCCTCCGGTGTCCGCGGCTTCGTCGTCGTCCCACTCCCCGGCGGCCGGGCCGTCGTCCTCGGCGGGGACGCCCGGGTCCGAACCGCGGCGGTCCGACGCCGAAGCCTCCGCGGAGCAGGCCCCTCCACCCGGCTCCGACCTCCGCGCCGCCCTGCGCCGCTCGGTCCTCGCCGAGGTCGGCGTCGGTGTCCTCGTCCTGGTCCTCACCACGATCCTCACCGGCACCCTGCCCGGCCGGGCAGCGGCCGAGGCGGCCGAGTCGGGCACGGCGTCGGGCGCGCTCGGCATCCCCGCGGCGGCCGTCGCCATGGTCCCCTTCGACGTGGGCACCCCGAACGGCCACGGCAAGGTGCAGATCACCCTGGACCCGGGCCGGGTCGGCAAGAACTCGGTGGAGGCGGTCGTCTTCGGCCCCGACGGCGGCATCTCCACCGTCCCGGAACTGCGCCTCTCCTTCACCCTCGCCGCCCAGAAGATCGGCCCCCTGCCCGCGGGCCTGGCGGACCGGGGCGGCTACTGGGCCACCAACGCCGTCAGCATCCCCCTCGCGGGCGAGTGGACGATGAACGTGACCGTACGGATCTCCGACCTGGACCAGGTGACCGTGACGAAGAAGATCAGGATCGCCGCTTAGTGCAGTCGGGCAGCGCTCGAGCAAGGGGCTCATGACGCCCTGGTCGAGTCCGAGGCGGCTGAGAATGCGTACCGTTCTGTGGCGATCGACTGAGACCAGTGCGCCGGGTCACACCTGCTTGACGACGATGGTGTCCGGGAGGAGCCTCTCCAAGTCGTCCACGTCCGAGGTGAAGACGGTGACCTGCCCCTTTTGTCGGCGCGCGATGACAGCGAGCACGGCATCGATGGCGTACTTGTGACCATGCAGCTTGGAGTCGGCCAGGAGGCGCCGGGCCTGGCGGGCTTCGTCCTTGCCGATTTCGGCGACCCTGAGCCGGGAGAGCACCCAGTCCCAGCGCTGCTCGGTGGTTCTGCCGTCGAACGCCTCGACCAGTGTCATGGGAGATGTCACCACCTCGGCCTCACCCGCGGCTGCGAGGTCGAGCCAGGCGATCATTCTGCGGTCGCCGCGCACGGCCAGGGACAGGGCCTCGCAGTCGAGTACGAAGACGCGCAGTGGCCGCTGCCTGTGCTCACCGGCGCGCTTCTTCACGCGGCCTCTCCGGCGTCGTGCCCTCCGGCCGTGCGGCGGCGCTCGTGCTCGGCGTCGAGATCGTCCAGTTCCGAGAGTGCTGCCGCGCGCTCGTCCTCGGTGACCGCGCCGTGTTCCTCCTGCAACCAGTCGACCAGCTCCAGCAGCCGGTCCCGATCGCGCCTGAATCGCAGCGCTTCGGTGACGTACGCCGAAAGTCCCCGCTCAGCCGCGTCGGCGCGGATCTCGTCCAGGAGCTCTTCGGGGATCGTCACCGTTACTTTCTTGGTTGCCATACAAGCCACCATACTCTTGGTATGAATGCCCCTACCAGGTGTGGACGCGGCTGCTCCGGCGGAGAAACGCCAGAGGGCCGGGCCACTTTCGTGGTCCGGCCCTCTGAGCTGGCGGAGGATACGAGATTCGAACTCGTGAGGGGTTGCCCCCAACACGCTTTCCAAGCGTGCGCCCTAGGCCTCTAGGCGAATCCTCCGGTGGGAACATTACATGACCGAGAGGAGTGCTCGCGAACTCGTTCCTACCCGCTGACGTCGGGTACTCTGTGCGGAGCCCCTCACGCGGCGCTATCTGACTGAACTCCCCCAGGGCCGGAAGGCAGCAAGGGTAGGTTGGCTCTGGCGGGTGCGTGGGGGGCGCTTGCGTTCGCCGGTCGGGGGTCTTCGGCGGGGTGGGTTGTCAGTGGGCGCCTATAACCTCGTAGGTGTGTCGTCTCTCGCGCTGTACCGCCGCTATCGCCCGGAGTCGTTCGCCGAGGTCATCGGGCAGGAGCATGTCACCGACCCGCTGCAGCAGGCGCTGCGGAACAACCGGGTCAATCACGCGTACCTGTTCAGCGGGCCGCGTGGGTGCGGGAAGACCACCAGCGCGCGGATCCTGGCGCGCTGCCTGAACTGTGAGAAGGGGCCCACGCCGACCCCCTGCGGTGAGTGCCAGTCCTGCCGCGACCTCGCCAGGAACGGCCCGGGATCCATCGACGTCATCGAGATCGACGCGGCCTCTCACGGTGGTGTGGACGACGCCCGTGACCTGCGCGAGAAGGCCTTCTTCGGACCCGCGGGCAGCCGCTACAAGATCTACATCATCGACGAGGCCCACATGGTCACGTCGGCCGGCTTCAACGCCCTGCTCAAGGTCGTCGAGGAGCCCCCGGAGCATCTGAAGTTCATCTTCGCCACCACCGAGCCCGAGAAGGTCATCGGGACCATCCGGTCCCGTACCCACCACTATCCGTTCCGGCTGGTGCCGCCGGGGACGCTCCGGGAGTACCTCGGCGAGGTGTGCGGCAAGGAGCAGATCCCCGTCGAGGAGGGTGTGCTGCCGCTCGTCGTGCGGGCCGGTGCCGGGTCCGTGCGTGACTCCATGTCCGTCATGGACCAGCTGCTCGCCGGGGCCGGCCCGGAGGGTGTGACCTATGCCATGGCCACCTCGCTGCTCGGTTACACGGACGGGTCCCTGCTCGACTCCGTCGTCGAGGCGTTCGCCACCGGGGACGGTGCCGCCGCCTTCGAGGTCGTGGACCGCGTCATCGAGGGGGGCAACGACCCACGGCGCTTCGTCGCCGACCTGCTGGAGCGGCTGCGGGACCTGGTCATCCTCGCCGCCGTCCCGGACGCCGCGGAGAAGGGGCTGTTCGACGCCCCCGCCGACGTCCTCGAACGCATGCAGGCCCAGGCGAGCACCTTCGGCGCGGCCGAGCTCAGCCGCGCCGCCGACCTCGTCAACGCGGGGCTCACCGAGATGCGCGGCGCCAACTCCCCGCGCCTCCAGCTGGAGCTGATCTGCGCCCGGGTGCTGCTGCCGGCCGCGTACGGCGACGAGCGGTCCGTCATGGCCCGCCTCGACCGGCTGGAGCGGGGCGTCAACTTCTCGGGCGGTGGCGCCGCGCCCGCGATGGGGTACGTCCCCGGGCCCGACGCGCACCAGCAGGTCCCGGGCGGCGCTCCGGCCGGGCCTCCGGTTCCGCCGGGAGGCGGGATGGCGGCGGCACGGGCCGCCGTACGAGGGGGAGCGGCACCGACGGCCACGCCTCCCGCGCCGACACCGGTCCAGCAGCCCCCGACCCCCGCGCCGGCACCTGCGGCACAGCCCGTACGACCGGTTCCTCCGGTCCAGCAGTCCCCCGCCCCCGCCGCAGCGGCTCCCGGCCCCGCGTCCGCGCCGGCCGCCCCCGCGCCGGGCGCCTGGCCCACGGCGGCCCCCGCGGGCGGCGGCGGCGCCCGCCGCCCCGGCGGCTGGCCCACCGGCGCGAGCACGGGCGCGGGTACCGGTCCGGGCGGCCCGGCGGCTTCCCGGCAACCCCCGGCCTCCGCCCCCGCGCCGACCCCGGCCCCGGCCCCAGCCCCCCAGGCCCCGGCGGCCCAGGCGCCTTCAGCAGCGCCCGCCGGCGGTCTCGACCCCCGTGTCCTGTGGCCGAACATCCTGGAGGCGGTCAAGAACCGGCGCCGTTTCACCTGGATCCTGCTCAGCCAGAACGCCCAGGTCACCGGCTTCGACGGCACCACCCTCCAGATCGGCTTCGTCAACGCGGGCGCCCGCGACAACTTCGCGAGCAGTGGCAGCGAGGACGTGCTGCGGCAGGCGCTGTCCGAACAGTTCGGTGTGCAGTGGCGGATCGATGCGGTCGTCGACCCCACGGGCGGCGGTGGCGGAGGCGGCGGCCCGGTCGGATCCGCCCCGGCGGGCTCCGGGTACGGCGGCGGCCAGCCCGGCGGCGGCTACGGCGGCGCACCGGCGGCGTCCGGATACGGCGGTGGCTACGGCGGCCCGGCCGCGGCCGCTCCGGGCCGCCCGGCGTCCCAGCCCGCGTCTTCGCCGCCCACCGCGACGGCCCAGGCACCGGTGGCGGCCTCGACGCCCGCCGCCCCTCCGCCCAGCGCCCCGGAACCGCCCCCGGTGTCCCCCGAGGACGACATCCCCGAGGACGACGACCCCGACCTCGACGAGTCGGCCCTCTCCGGCCCCGAACTGATCATGCGGGAGCTGGGCGCGACCGTGGTGGAGGAGATCCGGAACGAGTAGCGAGGGGCCTTCGGCGGGTCGGCCATGGCGGCGGCCCCACCCTTGGAGGAACCTCCAGCCGACCCGCCCGGCTACGCTGGCCCCGTGAAGGTCCTCGTCATCGGCAGCGGCGCCCGCGAACACGCCCTGTGCCGCTCCCTGTCCCTCGATCCCGACGTCACCGCGCTGCACTGCGCCCCCGGCAACGCCGGCATCGCCGAGGTGGCCGAGCTGCACCCGGTCGACGCCCTCGACGGCGCCGCCGTCACCGCGCTGGCCCGGGAACTCGGCGCCGACCTCGTCGTGGTCGGCCCGGAGGCCCCGCTCGTCGCCGGGGTCGCCGACGCCGTGCGCGAGGCGGGCATCCCGGTCTTCGGCCCCTCCGGGGAAGCCGCGCGGATCGAGGGGTCCAAGGCGTTCGCCAAGGACGTGATGGCGGGGGCCGGAGTCCCCACCGCACGTTCGTACGTATGCACGAACGCCGAGGAGGTGGCCGAGGCCCTCGACGCCTTCGGGGCGCCGTACGTCGTGAAGGACGACGGGCTCGCGGCCGGCAAGGGCGTCGTCGTCACCGATGACCTCGACGCCGCCAAGACGCACGCCGCCGGGTGCGAGCGGGTGGTCATCGAGGAGTTCCTCGACGGCCCCGAGGTCTCCCTGTTCGCGATCACCGACGGCGAGACGGTCCTGCCGCTCCAGCCCGCCCAGGACTTCAAGCGCGCCCTGGACGACGACCAGGGCCCGAACACCGGCGGCATGGGGGCGTACTCCCCGCTGCCCTGGGCCGACCCCAAGCTGGTGGACGAGGTCCTGGAGACGGTTCTCCAGCCGACGGTGGACGAGATGCGGCGGCGCGGCACCCCGTTCTCCGGGCTGCTCTACGCCGGGCTCGCGATCACCTCGCGCGGTGTCCGGGTCATCGAGTTCAACGCCCGCTTCGGCGACCCGGAGACCCAGGTGGTCCTGGCCCGGCTGAAGACACCGCTGGCCGGGGTCCTGCTGGCCGCCGCGACCGGCACCCTCGCCGACCTGCCCCCGCTGCGCTGGACCGAGGACGCGGCGGTCACCGTCGTCGTCGCCTCCCACAACTACCCCGGCACCCCGCGCACCGGCGACCCCATCACCGGTCTCGACGCGGTGGCCGCCGAGGACGCCCCGTACGCCTACGTCCTGCACGCCGGGACGAAGCACGAGGGTGACGCGGTCGTCAGCGCCGGTGGGCGCGTCCTCTCCGTGACCGCGACCGGCACGGACCTGGCCGAGGCCCGGGAGCGCGCGTACACCGCCGTGGCCCGGATCGGCCTCGACGGCTCCCAGCACCGTACGGACATCGCGGCGAAGGCGGCGGCCGGGGCCTGACGCCACGGCGGCGGCGCTTTTCCGCACCCTTTCGACTCTCTTGTTCCTGATCAGGCCCCGGACCCGAAATCCGGGGCCTGATCCTTGCTGTCTGTCGATCACCTCTGACCAAAGCCATTCCATCGAGTGACCGATGCCCCATCCGGCTGACGGGGGCCGGGGCCCCAACTAGGGTGCGGCGCAAGGATTCCGGCACTTGGCCCACCGGCATTGCGATGTCAGTGGCGGGTGCCACAGTGGGGGAGTGAGCAACAGCCAGGACAGCGCCAGGACAGCAGGGAGGGGGTGAGGGCGGGTCGTGACCGGAATCGGTGTGGAGGCGGGGGCACAGGCGGCCCGTGCGCGGGCGCTCGCCGTGCTGCGCGTCCGCGGCCGTGCCCTGGCCGTGGCGCTGCTTCCCGCGGCGGCCACGGTGATCCTGCTGGCCGGCGGTGTCACCGGCCACCTCGTGGGCCGGGGCTGGGACACCGTCCGCTGGGCCGTCGGCGTGCTCGCCCTGCTCGTCCTGCTGGCCGCCGCCGGTGTCGCCGTGGTCGTGGCCCGCGCCCGGCCGGCCGTGACACCCACGGTCCCGATACCGGAGGAGTCCGCACCGGACCTGTACCGGATGGTCCGCGACCTCGCCGACCGCCTGGCCGTCCCGGCGCCCTCCGCGATAGCGCTCACCCCGGACTGCGACAGCTGGCTGGAGGACCGCACCCACCCGGCGCACGGCCCGCCCGCCCCTCACCGCGGCGACGAGCTGGGCGACCCCGGGGCGCACCGCCGTACCCCGGCCGCGCCCGTCCTCGTCATCGGCTCCCCGTTCCTGTGGTGGATGCGCGTGGGCGAGCTCCGCGCGGTCCTCGCCCCGGTCGTCGCCGGTACGGGGCCCTCGGCGCACCCCGACATAGCGGCCGCCCGCCGCTTCGTCCGCGGCCTGGACGCCGCGGTGGCCGTCGCGACGTCCCCGCGCCGCCCGGCGGGCCGCCTGCTGTGCGGGGGAGTGGGCTGGGTGGCCCGGCTGCTGCTGCGCGGCTGCCGGGAGCACGCGGCCCTCATGGAGCGCGGGGTGGCCGCCGCCGCGGCGGAGCGGGCCCAGGCCGTGGACTACGGGCTGCGGATCGTCGCCCAGGAGCAGGTCGGTCTGGCGTACGCGGGCTGGGACCGGCTGCTCACCCGGGTCGCGCTGCCCGCGTGGCGGATGGGCCGCTGGCCCTCCCGGCTGGACGCGGGCGTGGTCGCGGCGCTCACCGAGCTGTCCCGGCGGGACCGGCTGGCCGAGGGGTTCGCCTCCCGGCTGGGCGAGCGTCCGGCCTGTGACCTGCTGGAGGAGCCGGGGCTGGTGGACGAGGCCGCCTCGCTGCTCGCCGCCCGCCTCTTCCACGGCGGCCCCGCCGAGCCCGGCCCGGCCTGGGCGCCGGTGGACTGGCAGGAGTATCCGGACGAGGTCGTCGACCGCACCTGGCGGACGGAGGCGGCCAGGCTGCACCGCGTCCTGGACTCCCTGGGCGTCCGGGCCACCCTCGACCCCGGCGCGCCCGACCCCGGTGGCCCCACCCTGGCCCGGGTCCTGGACCACCTCACCGCCACCCCCGACCGCACCGCCCACGAAAGCCGCCTCCGGACCGACGCAGAGCACCTCCCCGCCAAGGGCGCCCGCGCCGAGCACTCCCCGACGGACGAGGACCGCCTCCGGACCGACGCGGAGCGCCTTATGACCGACGGCGACCACCCCTCGGCCGACGCGAACCGCCCCTCGCCCCGCGCCGAGCACTTGCCGACGGACGAGAACGGTCCCCCGGCCGACGCGGACCGTCTCCCGGCCGACGCGAACCACCCCCCGCCCGGCACCGAGCACCCCCCGGCCGCCGACACCGAGCACCCCCCGCCCGACGACGAACACAAACCGGCGCCCACCGAGCACCCCCCGCCCTACGACGAACACCCCCCGCTCTACGACGACGAGCCCACCGGTACCGAGCGCAGTGTCGCTCTCGCCGCCGGTCTCACCGCCGCTCTCGCCCAGGAGGAACGCGAGCAGGCGGCCGTCGGCGCGACCGCCACCGCTGCCGCCCGCCCCGGCTCCGCCGGCACCGCCGGGCAGGCAGGCCTCGGCTGCCCCCTCTGGGACGACGGCGCGCTGCCCCTCTTCCCGCTCCAGCCACCGCGCACCGCCCGGGAACTCCTCGCCGACCACGTCAAGGCGATGGTGTGCTGCGCGGCCATGGACACCGCCGGGGCCACCCCCGGCCTGGACTGGCTCGACGGCCCGTCCCTGATGGTCGACGGCGTGCGGGCCGCCGACCTGACGCCCAGAGTCCTCAGCCTCATCGAGGAGGGAGACCCGGCCCCGCTCCGCGCCTGGCTGGTCGAGTCCGGGATACGCCCCGAGAAGCCCGTCCGGCTGGTCTGACCTGCGGCGTTTCGGCGCCTTAGCGGAGCGAACTGTTCCACTTCCGGCAAATTCGCAACGAACCGTGACAGGATGCGTGCGTTATGTGATGTGCTTGGACCGTTCGGTGAATGGCAAGCGCATCCGACATAAGGCAACCGACATAAGACATCCGACATAAGACGAACGCATCCGGCACGAGGCGACCCGAGGACAGGCGCCACCGTCACCGCCCGAACAGCAAGCGCACGTCGACTCGTATCAGCACACCTCACGGGGGCACGAGGGAGGGGAGCCACCATGGCATCGGACCACATCCGCCGCTGGGAGTCGGGAGCACTCGCGCACGCCGTCACGGACCCCTTCGGCCTGGGGCCGGTTCCCTGGCTGCGCGGCAGCGAGACGTATTTCGACGACACCGGACACGTCGTCCCCTGGTACGTGGACCCGGGCGTCCAGCCGACCGGCGGGAACCCGCGGATCCCCGCACCGCGCAAAGCCGTCGGTCCCCGCTCGGCGGACGACGTGCACCGTCAGATCAAGGGGTTCACCTCGACCGGAGCGGTCGCCCCCGGCGAGGCCGTCGACTTCCACGTCACGGTCGACCCGCCGCAGGAGTTCAGCGTCGACGTCTACCGCATCGGCCACTACGGCGGCGACGGCGCGGCGAAGATCACCACCAGTCCCCGGCTGTCCGGCATCGTGCAGCCGCCCCCGCTGGCCGCCGACCGTACGGTCTCCTGCCACCACTGGTGGCTGTCCTGGCGGCTGCAGGTCCCGTCGTACTGGAGCATCGGCGCGTACGTCGCCGTGCTGACCACGGCCGACGGCTACCGCTCGCACGTCCCCTTCACGGTCCGCGACAACCACCCGGCCGACCTGCTCCTCCTGCTGCCTGACATCACCTGGCAGGCCTACAACCTCTACCCGGAGGACGGCCGTACCGGCGCCAGCCTCTACCACGCCTGGGACGAGCGGGGCCGGCTGCTCGGCGAGGCGGACGCGGCGACCACCGTCTCCTTCGACCGGCCGTACGCGGGCGCGGGCCTGCCCCTGCACGTCGGGCACGCCTACGACTTCATCCGCTGGGCCGAGCGCTACGGCTACGACATCGCCTACGCCGACGCCCGCGACCTGCACGCCGGCCGCGTCGACCCGACCCGCTACCGGGGCCTGGTCTTCCCGGGCCACGACGAGTACTGGTCGCAGCAGATGCGCCGTACGGTCGAGCTGGCCCGGGACAGCGGCACCAGCCTCGTCTTCCTCTCCGCCAACACCATGTACTGGCAGGTGGAGTTGGGGCCCTCCCCGTCCGGGGTCGCGGACCGCCTGCTGACCTGCCGGAAACGCAAGGGTCCGGGCAGGCCCGTGCTCTGGCGTGAGATCGACCGGCCCGAACAGCAGACGGTCGGCATCCAGTACGCGGGCCGGGTGCCCGAGCCGTCCCCGCTGATCGTGCGCAACGCGGACCACTGGCTCTGGGACGCCACCGGCGCCCACGACGGCGACGAACTCCCCGGCCTGGTGGCGGGCGAGGCGGACCGTTACTTCCCGCGCACCGCGCTGCCCGAGCACGAGGAGCGCATCCTGCTCGCGCACTCCCCCTACACGGACAACGACGGCGTCCTGCGCCACCAGGAGACCTCCCTCTACCGCGCCCCCTCCGGCGCGCTGGTCTTCGCCTCCGGGACCTTCGCCTGGTCCCCGGCCCTGGACCGCCCCGGCCACATCGACTCCCGCGTCCAACGCGCCACCGCCAATCTCCTGGACCGGATCTGCAAACGCGACTGACCCGTGCCGGGGCCACGCGGCCCCCGTGTCCGCCGTCGGCCCGGCATACGGGAGAATCGAGGGCATCTGTACAGAACCACGGGGAGGAACCGTGTCCGGATTCGTCGAAAAGCCCGAGCCCGTGGAGGTCCCGGGTCTGGTGCATCTGCACACCGGCAAGGTGCGCGAGCTGTACCAGAACGAGGCGGGCGACCTCGTGATGGTGGCCAGTGACCGTCTGTCGGCCTACGACTGGGTGCTGCCGACCGAGATCCCCGACAAGGGCCGGGTGCTCACCCAGCTCTCCCTGTGGTGGTTCGACAAGCTCGCCGACCTCGTCCCGAACCACGTCATCAGCACCGAGCTGCCCGAGGGCGCCCCCGCCGACTGGGCGGGCCGCACCCTGGTCTGCACGTCCCTGAAGATGCTCCCGGTCGAGTGCGTGGCCCGCGGCTACCTCACCGGCTCGGGCCTCGCCGAGTACCAGGAGTCCCGTACGGTCTGCGGGCTCGCGCTGCCCGAGGGCCTGGTCGACGGTTCCGAGCTGCCCGGCCCGATCTTCACCCCGGCCACCAAGGCCGAGGTCGGCGAGCACGACGAGAACGTGTCGTACGAGGAGGTCGCCCGGCAGGTCGGCGCCGAGACGGCCGCCCAGCTGCGCCAGACCACCCTCGCGGTGTACGGCCGTGCCCGGGACATCGCCCGGGACCGGGGGATCATCCTGGCCGACACGAAGTTCGAGTTCGGCTACGACAACGACACCCTGGTCCTCGCCGACGAGGTCCTCACCCCGGACTCCTCCCGGTTCTGGCCGGCCGACGAGTGGCAGCCGGGCCGCGCCCAGCCGTCGTTCGACAAGCAGTACGTGCGCGACTGGCTGACCTCGGCCGAGTCCGGCTGGGACCGCCGCGGCGAGCAGCCTCCGCCGGCGCTGCCGGAGCGGGTGGTCGAGGCGACCCGGGCGAAGTACATCGAGGCGTACGAGCGCCTGACGGGCCAGAGCTGGGCCTAGGGACCGCCGCGACAGGCGCCAGGCACGAAGAAGACCCCGGTCCGGTGGACCGGGGTCTCATCCCGAGCGGACGACGAGGCTCGAACTCGCGACCTCAACCTTGGCAAGGTTGCGCTCTACCAACTGAGCTACGTCCGCATGCGCCGTGGCGCGAGAGCAACTATACCCAACCTCGCTCCCGTGCGAGACGCACTGCCGCATGACGGTTCTCCGCACCGAGTTTGGTGACGGCGGAGGAGAGGTAGTTGCGCACGGTCCCCGGGGACAGCGCGGCCCGCTCGGCGATCTCGGTGACCGGCGCCCCGTCGGCCGCCAGTTCCAGTACCTCGGCCTCCCGGCTGGTCAGCGGCGAGTCCCCGGCGGAGATGGCGTCGGCGGCCAACTCCGGGTCGATGTAACGGTTTCCCGCGTGCACGGTGCGGATGATCTCGGCGAGCCGCTGGGCGCTGACCGTCTTCGGGACGAACCCCCGGACACCCGCCGCGAGCGCCCGTTTCAGATGCCCGGGCCGTCCGTGGCCGGTCACGATCAGCACCCGGCAGCCGGGCAGTTCGGTCCGCAGCGATGTGGCCACCTTCACACCGTCCGCCCCGGGCATCTGGAGGTCCAGCACCACCACGTCCGGCCGGTGGGCGCGCGCCATGGCCAGCGCCTCCGGCCCGCTCGCCGCCTCCGCGACCACGACCAGATCGTCCTCCAGTCCCAGCAGGGCGGCCAGCGCGCCCCGGATCAGATGCTCGTCGTCGGCCAGCAGCAGCCGCACCGCGGACGTCATGAGGTGACTCCGCTCGCACTCGGATCGGCCGTACGACCGGACAGCGGCACCGAGGCCACCACCCGGAACCCGTCCGTTCCCACCGGCCCGGCCTCCAGCGTCCCGCCCACCCCCGCGAGCCGCTCCCGCAACCCGACCAGCCCGGACCCGGCTCCCCCGCCGCCCCCGCCCCGGGAACCGCCGACGGTTCCGGCGCCGTCCGCAGCGCCGCCCCCAAAACCGCTGACGAGCCCGCCGGCTGCCTCCGCGGCACTCGCCCCCGGGCCGGTGGCGGTCGGGACCCGGACAGCGGAGCCGACCCCTGGACCGGCCGGCAGTCCGGCTTCCTGCACCACTGTCCCGGCAGTTCCTGTCCGGTCCGGGGACCCGGTGGCTCCGGCCGCCCCCGACGCGCTCCCGCCCCCTGCCGCACGCGCGGGCGCGGCGCCGTCGTTCTCCACCGTCAGCACCACAGATCCCTCCCGTATCCGCACCCCCACCGCACACCGTCCCGCGTCCCCGTGCCGCAGCACGTTCGTGGTCGCCTCCCGCACCACCCACCCGAGTGCCGACTGCACCTCGGCGGGCAGCCCGGTGGTGTCCCCGGTCACCTCGCAGGAGATCCCGGCCGCGGCCAACACCCCCTGTGCGCCGGTGAGTTCGGCGCCCAGATCGGCGTCCCGGTACCCCCGGACGACGGCCCGTACCTCCCGTTGCGACTCCTGCGCGATCCGCTGCACCTCGACCATCTGCTCGACGGCCTCGGGCCGTTCGCGCCGGGCCAGCTGCACCGCCAGTTCGCTCTTGAGGGCGATGACGGCCAGGTTCCGGCCGAGGACGTCGTGCAGGTCGCGACCGAACCGCAGCCGCTCCTCGGCCACGGCGAGCCGGGCCCGGGTCTCACGGGCCTCGTCGAGTTCGTAGACGGCGTTCAGCAGCCACACGGAGAAGATGGCGGTGGCGGCGAGGAAACCGCCGGCCAGCAGCACCACGAACCCAGCGACCAGCGCGGCCGGCCCGGGCACGCCCAGGGGGACGGAGACCGTCCCGGCCCCGCAGGCGAAGCCCACGACGGTGGCCACCACCTGCCGCCGGTCGCGGGCGCCGAGCGCCAGGGTGCCGGCGCCGAAGGCCGGCACCCCCACGAAGACGGAGGCCGCCGCCCCGTGGACCTGGTCCGGGCCGCCGTGTTCGCGCAGCACGAGGGCCGTGACGGCGACCGCGTAGCTGGCCGCGCCGAGCAGCCAGAGCAGCCGTACCGGGCGCTCCCGAAGCCCCCGCGCCCAGTCCAGGGCCCGGGAGGCGGTCAGCGCGCAGAGCGCCGCGTGCGCGACGACCAGCGTGGTCAGTCGGCCCCAGGGCGCCGGTTCGGCCTCCCCGAACGCGGGCAGCCCGATCGCCGTGACCTCGATCAGCGCGAAGAAGTGGAACGACCATCGTGTGTACGTCTCGACCTTGGCGGGGGTGGTCTTGCCCCGCCACCAGCCGCCTGCCCCGCCCATCTCGGTCCCGTCCTCCGTCAGCGCCGAGGTTCCCAGCGGAACCACCGCCGTACAGCAAACACGGCCACGACGGTCCAGGCCAGTGCGGTGAGCACGGTGCCGAAGGCGTCGTACGCGGTCAGTTCGCCGGTCCAGCCGGCCCGGACCAGCCGGACGGCCGGGGAGAGCGGGAGGAACGCGCAGACCGCGGAGACCCGGTCGGGCAGGAGGTCGGTGGGCACGACGATGCCCGAGCCCAGCATCGAGACGAAGATCAGCGGCAGCGCGGTGACCTGGGCGCTCTCGGTGGTGCGGGTGACGGCCGAGGTCAGTGCGGCGAGCGCGGCACTGAGCGACACGCCGGTGAGCAGTCCCAGCACGGTGAGGTACGGCGCCTTCGGCGCGCCCGCGTCGAGCAGGACCGTGCACCCGACGGCCAGTACCAGCGCCTGCGCCAGGCCGAGGCAGACGGCGGGCAGCGCGGTGCCGCCCAGGATCTCCATGTCGGTCGGCTCCCCGGTGCGCAGCCGCTTGAGGACGAGTTCCTCGCGGCGGGCCACGTACGCGCTGACCAGGGAGCTGTACACGGCGAAGAGGAAGGAGAAACCGATGGCGGCGGTGAGCATCACGGCGCCGAGGTTCCCCTTGAGGTCGCCCCGGTCGATCGCGGGCCGCGCGGTGAGCGGCAGCGCGAGAGGCACGAGCAGTGCGGTGACCACGGCGCTCCGGTTCCGCGCGAGCAGCGCGAACTCCGCCCGTGCCAACGCCCGGACCCGCCGCCGTGACCGGCTCCCGAATCCGGTGGACCGGCTGAACCCGGTCCGGCCCGGTGTGGCCGTCGACTCGTTCGGGAAGCTCATGCCGCCGCCCCCGTCTCCCGTGCGATGCCCAGGAAGGCCTCCTCCAGCGAGGCCGAGCGCATGTCGAGGGAGTGCAGTTCCACCCGTGACTTCTCGGCCCAGGACAGCAGGGCGGTGGCGGTGCGCTGCAACTCCGGTGTCCGCAGGCGTACCACGTCTCCGTCCAGTTCGTGTTCGCTCACCCCCAGCGGGCCGAGTGGTGGCAGGTCGCCCAGGAAGTAGCCGGGGGGCAGCCGGAAGGAGATCCGGGCGGGCCGGGAGGCGGTCACCTCGGCCGGGGTCCCGGTCACCGCGATGCGCCCCGCGTGCAGGATCGCGAGCCGGTCGGCGAGGGTCTCGGCCTCCTCCAGGTAGTGCGTGGTGAGCAGCACGGTCGTGCCGGTGTCGCGCAGTGCGCGGACCAACTCCCAGGTGGCCCGGCGGCCTTCGGCGTCGAGGCCGGTGGTCGGCTCGTCCAGGAACAGCACCTCGGGCCGGCCGAGCAGGGCCAGCGCGAGGTCGAGACGGCGGCGCTCGCCGCCGGAGAGCTGCTTGACGCGCACGTCCGTCCTGCCGCCGAGCCCGACCAGGCCGAGCGCCTCGGCCGGCGGCCGGGCGCCGGTCGTACAGCCGGACCACATGCGTACCGTCTCGGCGACGGTCAGTTCGGCGGGGAAGCCGCCCTCCTGGAGCATGACGCCGGTGCGCGGACGTACGGCGGCCCGCTCGCGGTAGGGGTCGTGTCCCAGGACCCGTACCCGGCCGCCGTCCGGTGGCGCGAGACCTTCCAGGAGTTCGACCGTGGAGGTCTTTCCGGCTCCGTTGGTGCCCAGCAGCGCGTAGATCTCGCCGCGGGCCACGGAGAAGTCGATTCCGCGGACCGCCGCGAACCCGCCCCCGTAGACACGGCGGAGATCTGTGACCTCAATCACGCGTTCGTGTTCGCTGTGTTCCATGGCTCAAGCGTCCCGGCGGCCGGGGCGCGGCAGCAGTGCGCGGTGTCATCGCTCGCCATGACAAATGTCAGTGCAGTGCCGGCCGAAAGCGGCCGAGGGCACGAAAAAACCCCAGTCGATGACTGGGGTTTCTCGTGGAGCCTGGAGCGGACGACGAGGCTCGAACTCGCGACCTCAACCTTGGCAAGGTTGCGCTCTACCAACTGAGCTACGTCCGCACTGCTCCCGACCGGCTCCCACCGATCGGTGCGAGCACCAGCCTACCTGATCCACAAGCTGCTCAGGACCGGCGGTGCAGAGCGGGTGACAGGAATTGCACACTGCGCCTTCCCCCTGGAAGGGGGATGTTCTGCTACTGAACTACACCCGCATGTACTCCGTGGGCTTCGGCTTTTCGGCCTCGCCCCTCGGCGTGCTCCAGACATTAGCTGATCAGCAGGGGGGTAGCGCAAGTCGGCTGTCCCCAGGGGTGGCTGACGCACCCTGGGGGCAGCCGACCGCCCTGTCACTGGGCGGCGCTGAACGCCTCGTAGACCTTCTTCGGAATGCGTCCGCGCGCCGGGACGTCCATCTTGTTCGCCTGTGCCCAGGCGCGGACGGCCGCCGGGTCGGGGGCGACCTCCGTCTGCTTGTACGCCTTGCCCGACTTCGACCGCTTGCGGCCGGCGACCACGAACGGCTCCAGGGCGGTCCGCAGTTTCTCGGCGTTGGCTTGATTCAGATCGATCTCGTACGACTTGCCGTCGAGTCCGAAGGCGATCGTTTCCGCCGCTTCCGAGCCGTCGATGTCGTCAAAGAGAGTGACCACGACCTTCTGCGCCACGAATATCGGTCCCTTCGTGTGGCACGTCTATCCAGCTCATCACAGCTCAACGGTGATGCGGCGATGACATGCCGAGTATCGGCTATTGCCAATTCATTTGTACAGTGCCTGGCAATACAAAGTGAAGCTCGACTAAATCCGCCGCGTGTCCCACGCGCAATAGACTCCGCGGGCGAACCCGGGGAACTTTCCCAGAACTTTTCGTGTGGATCCCCCGCCGTCACCCGATCGTGATGCGGCTCACGTAGTTTCCTACAACTCTACCCGCGTAGAAATTGGGAGCGGGTAGTCTGAAGGCACCAGCTCAGCACCAACACCGGGAGTGCCAGTGGCACGCGTCGTAGTCGACGTCATGCTCAAGCCGGAGATCCTCGACCCCCAGGGCCAGGCGGTCCAGCGTGCGCTGCCGCGCCTGGGTTTCGACGGCATCTCCGACGTACGTCAGGGAAAGCGATTCGAACTGGAAGTGGACGGGCCGGTCGACGAGGCCGCGCTCGCCCGCATCCACGATCTTGCGGAATCCTTCCTCGCCAACACCGTGATCGAGGACTTCACCGTCAAGGTGGAGGAAGTCGCGGAGGCGGCGAAGTGACCGCTCGTATTGGCGTCGTCACTTTCCCGGGCAGCCTCGACGACCGGGACACCCAGCGCGCCATCCGGCTCGCGGGTGCGGAACCGGTCGCCCTCTGGCACAAGGACAAGGACCTCCACCAGGTCGACGCGGTGGTCCTTCCCGGTGGTTTCTCCTACGGCGACTATCTGCGCGCGGGCGCCATCTCCCGCTTCTCGCCGGTGATGGAGACCGTCATCGAGCAGGCGAAGGCCGGCCTCCCGGTCCTCGGCATCTGCAACGGCTTCCAGATCCTCACCGAGGCCCACCTGCTCCCGGGCGGCATGCTCGGCAACGACCACCTGCACTTCATCTGCCGCGACCAGAAGCTGCGGGTGGAGAACGCGGACACGGCCTGGACGACGGACTACTCCGCGGGCCAGGAGATCCACATCCCGCTGAAGAACATGGACGGCCGCTACGTGGCCGACGAGTACACGCTCGACCAGCTGGAGGCGGAGGGCCGGGTCGCGTTCCGTTACGTCGACTTCAACCCCAACGGCAGCCTCCGCGACATCGCCGGCATCACCAACGAGGCCGGGAACGTCGTCGGCCTGATGCCGCACCCGGAGCACGCCGTCGAGCCGCTCATCGGCTCCGGCCGCACCGACGGTCTCCCGTTCTTCACCTCGATCCTCAAGAAGCTGGTGGGCGCATGAGCCGGACGCCTCTGGACACGGTCGAGCACGCGGCCGCGACCCCCGACGTCGAGCTGCCCTGGGCCGAACTCGGTCTGAAGAAGGACGAGTACGAGCGGGTGGTGGAGATCCTCGGCCGCCGCCCGACCGGCGCCGAACTCGCCATGTACTCGGTCATGTGGTCCGAGCACTGCTCGTACAAGTCCTCCAAGGTCCACCTCCGCCAGTTCGGCGAGAAGGCCCCGCAGTCCGACGCGCTGCTCGTCGGCATCGGCGAGAACGCCGGTGTGGTCGACGTCGGCCAGGGCTACGCGGTCACCTTCAAGGTCGAGTCGCACAACCACCCGTCGTACGTCGAGCCCTACCAGGGCGCCGCGACCGGCGTCGGCGGCATCGTCCGCGACATCATCGCGATGGGCGCCCGGCCGGTGGCCGTGGTCGACCCGCTGCGCTTCGGCGCGGCCGACCACCCCGACACCAAGCGCGTCCTGCCCGGCGTCGTCGCCGGCATCGGCGGCTACGGCAACTGCCTGGGCCTGCCGAACATCGGCGGCGAGGTCGTCTTCGACGCCTGCTACCAGGGCAACCCGCTGGTCAACGCCGGCGCGATCGGCGTCATGCGGCACGAGGACATCCACCTCGCCAAGGCCTCCGGCGCGGGCAACCAGGTCATCCTGTACGGCGCGAGGACCGGCGGCGACGGCATCGGCGGCGCGTCGATCCTGGCCTCCGAGACCTTCGACGACGCCAAGCCGTCCAAGCGCCCCGCGGTCCAGGTCGGCGACCCCTTCCAGGAGAAGCTCCTCATCGAGTGCACCCTGGAGGCGTTCCGGGAGAAGCTGGTCGTCGGCATCCAGGACCTCGGCGCCGCGGGTCTGTCCTGCGCCACCTCCGAGCTCGCGTCCAACGGCTCCGGCGGCATGCGCGTCACCCTGGACGACGTACCGCTGCGCGACTCCACGCTCTCGCCCGAGGAGATCCTCATGAGCGAGTCGCAGGAACGCATGTGCGCGGTGGTCGAGCCGGCCAAGGTCGCCCGTTTCCTGGAGATCTGCGAGAAGTGGGATGTCATCGCCACCGTCATCGGTGAGGTGACCGACGGCGACCGTCTGGAGATCTTCTGGCACGGCGAGAAGATCGTGGACGTCGACCCGCGCACGGTCGCGCACGACGGCCCGGTCTACGAGCGCCCGTACGCCCGCCCGTCCTGGCAGGACGAGCTCCAGGCGGACGACGCGAACAAGCTGCCGCGACCCGCCACGGCGGCGGAGCTGAAGCAGCAGGTCCTGCAGCTGGTCGGCTCCCCGAACCAGGCCTCGAAGAAGTGGATCACCTCGCAGTACGACCACTTCGTGCAGGGCAACACCGTGCTGGCCCAGCCCGAGGACTCGGGCATGATCCGCATCGACGAGGAGACCGGCCTCGGCGTGGCCATCGCCACCGACGGCAACGGCCGGTACGCCAAGCTGGACCCGTACGCGGGCGCCCAGCTGGCCCTCTCCGAGGCCTACCGGAACGTGGCGACCACGGGCGCCAAGCCGCTGGCCGTCTCCGACTGCCTGAACTTCGGCTCGCCCGAGGACCCGGCGGTGATGTGGCAGTTCGCCGAGGCCATCCGCGGCCTCGCCGACGCCTGCCAGCAGCTGGGCACCCCGGTGACCGGCGGCAACGTCTCCCTCTACAACCAGACGGGCGAGGCGGCCATCCACCCCACCCCGGTGGTCGCGGTCCTCGGTGTCATCGACGACGTCGCCCGCCGCACCCCGGTCGCCTTCCAGGAGGAGGGGCAGCTGCTCTACCTCCTCGGCGACACCCGTGAGGAGTTCGGGGGCTCGGCCTGGTCCCAGGTCGTCCACGACCACCTGGGCGGCCTGCCCCCGAAGGTGGACCTGGAGCGGGAGCGGCTGCTGGCCGAGATCCTGATCTCCGCCTCCCGCGACGGCATGATCGACTCCGCCCACGACCTGTCCGACGGCGGTCTGATCCAGGCCGTGGTCGAGTCCGCGCTGCTCGGCGGCAAGGGCGCGCGGCTGGTCGTACCGGACGGGCTCGACGCGTTCACCTTCCTGTTCTCCGAGTCGGCGGGCCGCGCGGTCGTCGCCGTGCCGCGCTCGGAGGAGGTCCGCTTCAACGACATGTGCGGCGCCCGGGGTCTGCCGGTCGCCCGCATCGGTGTCGTGGACGGCGACGCGGTGGAGGTCCAGGGCGAGTTCAGCCTCACCCTGGCGGAGCTGCGCGAGGCCCACGAGGGCACGATCGAGGCGCTGCTGGCGTAGCCGGCCGCAGAACGGACGAAGGCCCCGCCCGGATGCTCTTCCGGGCGGGGCCTTCTCGGGTCGCCACCCGGAGCCCTCGGCCGTGGGTACGGGTCGGTGACCGCCCGACCGTCGGACCGACGGAATACGCTCGCCGTCATGCCTACCGTCAGGAAACGCGCCAGGACGTACGACCCCGTCAGGACCCGTACGGCGGTCCTCGACCAGTTCTCGCACGTGCGGGACGCGGTCCGCGCCCTCACCCCCGAGCAGCTCGCCCTCCCCACCCGGCTCGGTGAGTGGAGCGTGCGGGACCTCGTCGCCCACCTCGGGATGGCGGTCACCGCCGTGCACCGGGCCCTGGCCGAGCCCGAGCCCGCACGGGCGGACGCGACCCCGCTGGACTGGCCGTTCCGGACCGCCGCCAACTCCGCGGCCATCGCCGACTTCACCCGGCGGCTCGCCGCCGAGCACCCCGACCTCGACGCCTACCTCACCGACATCGACGCGAGCTTCCGCGCCCTGCTCGCCGAGTACCCCGGCACCCGGCTGCTCGCCACCAGCGCCGGCGCGATGTCCCTGGACGACTACCTGGTCACCCGTGCCGTCGAGCTGGTCGTCCACACCGACGACCTCGACGCCGCCGTGCCGGGGCTCCAGGTGGCGTACGACCGGCAGGCGCTGGCCGCCTGCACCCGGCTGCTCGCCGACGCGCTCGCCGTGAAGGCGCCCGGCGGCTCCACCGAGGTGCGTGTGCCGCCGTACGCCGTGGTGCAGTGCGTCGAGGGGCCCCGGCACACCCGGGGCACCCCGCCGAACGTGGTCGAGACCGACCCGCTGACCTGGATGCGGCTGGCCACCGGGCGGCTGGGGTGGACGCAGGCGGTGGCGGACGCGATGGTCGACGCGAGCGGGGAGCGGGCGGACCTCGGGGCGTACCTCCCCCTGATGGGCTGACGGAACCGATCACCCCGTGCGTTCCGTCGAATCGGTATGTACGGGTACAAGCAGCGCACGCGGCCCAGGGCCCCGGCCATGACGGCGGTCGCCGTGCTCGTCACGCTCGCGGCGGCCTGCGCGGGCGGGAAGGACGGCTCCGTGAGCGACCGGCAACCGGTGACCGGCATCGAGTGGACCGTCGACAGCGTGACCGTCGACGGCACCACCCACCGCGCGCCGGCGCCCGCCCATGTGAAGATCGAGGACGGCAGGGCCGCCGGCAGCTACGGCTGCAACCGGTTCAGCGCCACCGCCGAGGTCACCGGCGACCTGATCCGGCTCAGCCACGCCCGCTCCACCCGGATGGCCTGCGACGAAGCCCGCATGACCTTCGAACGCGCCCTCGCCCGCACCCTCGCCGCCGGCCCGCTCACCACCCGGACCGAGGGCCGGAACCTCACCCTCACCACCCCCGGCGGAGACCGGGTCCAGCTGTCCAGGAAGTGAACCGGGCCGCCCGAATCATGTGCGACACCTCACTCAGAGATACGGTACGAGGGGGTTGCGCCGACCGCGGTCCGCACGAACAGGGCCCGTCTGGAGAATCCTCCCACCGCGCTGACCAGCAAAAATGGAGAAAGCTACGACCGCGGTCGCGATCGTAGATCCATTACGGCCGGGAATCCCCAATTCGGACCAGTGGTCGACCTCGCCTACACTCGGTGTCGTGCCACGTGGTGACGGTCTCCTCAATCACGATCTGCTCCCCGGCGAGAAGGGCCCCCAGGACGCTTGCGGCGTCTTCGGTGTCTGGGCTCCCGGTGAAGAGGTCGCCAAGCTCACGTACTTCGGGCTGTACGCCCTCCAGCATCGGGGCCAGGAGTCCGCGGGTATCGCGGTCAGCAACGGCTCCCAGATCCTCGTCTTCAAGGACATGGGCCTCGTCTCCCAGGTCTTCGACGAGACTTCGCTCGGTTCCCTGCAGGGGCATATCGCGGTCGGTCACGCCCGTTACTCGACCACCGGTGCCTCCGTGTGGGAGAACGCCCAGCCGACGTTCCGTGCCACCGCGCACGGTTCGATCGCGCTCGGCCACAACGGCAACCTGGTCAACACGGCGCAGCTCGCCGAGATGGTCGCCGAACTCCCCAAGGACCACAACGGCCGCTCCACCCGGGTCGCGGCCACCAACGACACCGACCTGCTCACCGCGCTGCTCGCGGCCCAGGTCGACGAGAACGGCAAGCCGCTGACCATCGAGGAGGCCGCGCACGTGGTCCTCCCGCAGGTGCGGGGCGCCTTCTCCCTCGTCTTCATGGACGAGCACACCCTCTACGCCGCCCGTGACCCGCAGGGCATCCGCCCGCTGGTCCTCGGCCGCCTCGAGCGCGGCTGGGTGGTCGCCTCGGAGTCCGCCGCGCTCGACATCTGCGGCGCCAGCTTCGTCCGCGAGATCGAGCCGGGCGAGTTCGTCGCCATCGACGAGAACGGCCTGCGCACCTCCCGCTTCGCGGACGCGAAGCCCAAGGGCTGTGTCTTCGAGTACGTGTACCTGGCCCGCCCCGACACCGACATCGCCGGGCGGAACGTCTACCTCTCCCGCGTGGAGATGGGCCGGATGCTCGCCAAGGAAGCCCCGGTCGACGCCGACCTGGTGATAGCGACCCCGGAGTCCGGCACGCCCGCCGCCGTCGGCTACGCGGAGGCCTCGGGCATCCCCTTCGGCAACGGCCTGGTCAAGAACGCCTACGTCGGCCGGACCTTCATCCAGCCCTCGCAGACCATCCGGCAGCTGGGCATCCGCCTGAAGCTGAACCCGCTGAAGGAAGTCATCAAGGGCAAGCGCCTGGTCGTCGTCGACGACTCGATCGTGCGCGGCAACACGCAGCGCGCGCTGGTGCGGATGCTCCGGGAGGCGGGCGCCGCCGAGGTCCACATCCGGATCTCCTCGCCGCCGGTCAAGTGGCCGTGCTTCTTCGGCATCGACTTCGCCACCCGCGCCGAGCTGATCGCCAACGGCATGACCATCGAGGAGATCGGCACCTCGCTCGGCGCCGACTCGCTGGCGTACATCTCCATCGACGGCATGATCGAGGCGACCACCATCGCCAAGCCGAACCTGTGCCGCGCCTGCTTCGACGGCGAGTACCCGATGGAGCTCCCGGACCCCGAGCTGCTCGGCAAGCAGCTCCTGGAGACCGAGCTGGCGGCCGGTCCGGCAGCCACGGCCGCGGCCGACGCGATCCGTCGTCCGTAAGCCCTGTCATCAACCCGAAAGATCCCAGGCAATGTCTGCTGTGTCTAACCAGTCGTCTCCGGTGACGGGCACCCCCTCCGGCGCCTCCTACGCGGCCGCCGGTGTCGACATCGAGGCGGGCGACCGCGCGGTGGAGCTCATGAAGGAGTGGGTGAAGAAGACGCGGCGCCCCGAGGTCCTCGGCGGCCTCGGCGGCTTCGCCGGCCTCTTCGACGCCTCCGCGCTCAAGAACTACGAGCGTCCGCTGCTCGCCTCCGCGACCGACGGCGTGGGCACGAAGGTGGACATCGCCCGGCAGCTGGGCGTCTACGACACCATCGGTCACGACCTGGTCGCCATGGTCATGGACGACATCGTGGTGTGCGGCGCGGAGCCGCTGTTCATGACCGACTACATCTGCGTCGGCAAGGTCCACCCCGAGCGGGTCGCCGCGATCGTCAAGGGCATCGCGGAGGGCTGTGTGCTGGCCGGCTGCGCCCTGGTGGGCGGTGAGACGGCCGAGCACCCGGGCCTGCTCGGCGCGGACGACTTCGACGTCGCCGGTGCCGGTACGGGCGTGGTGGAGGCCGACCGGCTGCTCGGCGCGGATCGTATCCGTACGGGTGACGCGGTGATCGCGATGGCGTCCTCCGGGCTTCACTCGAACGGGTACTCCCTGGTCCGGCACGTGCTGCTGAACCAGGCCGGCCTCGCTCTGGACGCCCACATCGAGGACCTGGGCCGCACCCTCGGCGAGGAACTCCTGGAGCCGACCAAGATCTACTCGCTGGACTGCCTGGCGCTGATGCGGACGGCGGAGGTGCACGCCTTCAGCCACGTCACCGGTGGCGGTCTGGCCGCGAACCTGGCCCGGGTGATCCCCGACCACCTGCACGCGATCGTCGACCGTGCCACCTGGACGCCGGGCCCGATCTTCGAGCTGGTCGGCCGCACCGGGGACGTCGAGCGCCTCGAACTGGAGAAGACGCTCAACATGGGCGTCGGCATGATCGCGATCGTCCCGCAGGAATCCGTGGACGTGGCGCTCACCACCCTGGCCGACCGCGGGGTCGAGGCCTGGGTGGCCGGCGAGATCACCGAGCGCGGCGAGCACACCACCGGTGCGGAACTGGTCGGCGACTACGCCTGACGGCCGCTGCGGGCCGGTCGGTGTCGGCCGACCGGTGCCTCACGGTCGGCCGCGCCGGTCGGTGAGTGAACGCGACAGCACGAAACCCGGTCCGGCGTCGAGGCCCCGGACCGGGTGAAGTGCAGTTGCTATGAGAACTGCTGGGAGTGGTACGTCAAGCACCACGACGATGTTGCGACTGGGGACTGGACTGGTCGTCCTCGTCCTCGTCGTCATCATCGTTATAGAGATCCGCGTACTGGGCGTACGGGTCGTCGTCCTCGTCGTCGTCCTCGAACGGCTCGCCGTTCGGCGGCTGGCTCGAAGTCGATGCGCCCAGCTCGCTGGCCAGACGTGACAGGTCAGTCCCACCGCTGTTGTACTTCAGCTGGCGGGCGACCTTCGTCTGCTTGGCCTTGGCCCGGCCGCGCCCCATGGCTCGACCCCCTCGGTGACGGGGCTCGACGGCCCCAGAGTCTGACACGCGTTCATGATCCGGAACGGGCTCTCCTCGGAGAGACCGGTCCGTAGGGCTTCCACGGTACCTGAGCCCGCGCCCATACGGTACGTCGCCCGCACCACGCGCCTGACTCCGTGACCCGCGGAGTGCCCCGTCCCCGCTGGTCAAGGACGATTTTAACCACTTCGTGGCGAGCGACCCGCCGACGAACGTGAGAGTTCTCTCCAACTGTCCGCCGACGGGTACCGAAATCGTGTCCGGGGACCCGGCTTCGGTCAGCGGACACCGGCCGTTCTCGCGTCGTGCATCCGCTGTTCGGCGATCCGGTCGGCCGCCGCGGCCGGCGGGATCCCGTCCTCCTTCGCACGTGCGAAGATGGCCAGCGTGGTGTCGAAGATCTTCGCCGCCTTCGCCTTGCACCGTTCGAAGTCGAAGCCGTGCAGTTCGTCGGCCACCTGGATGACCCCGCCCGCGTTCACCACGTAGTCCGGCGCGTAGAGGATCCCGCGGTCCGCGAGGTCCTTCTCGACGCCCGGGTGGGCGAGCTGGTTGTTGGCCGCGCCGCACACCACCTTCGCGGTCAGCGCCGGGACGGACTCGTCGCTCAGGGCGCCGCCGAGCGCGCAGGGGGCGTAGATGTCGAGCCCCTCGACCTGGATCAGCGCCTCGGTGTCGGCGGCGACACCCACGCCCGGGTGCCGGTCGGCGACGCGCCGCACGGCTTCCTGCCGTACGTCCGTGATCACGACCTCGGCACCCTCCGCCAGGAGGTGCTCCACCAGGTGGTGGCCGACCTTGCCGACGCCGGCGATGCCGACGGTGCGGCCGCGCAGCGACGGGTCGCCCCACAGGTGCTGGGCGCTGGCCCGCATGCCCTGGTAGACGCCGTAGGCGGTGAGGACGGAGGAGTCGCCGGCGCCGCCGTGCTCCGGGGAGCGGCCGGTGGTCCAGCGGCACTCGCGGGCCACCACGTCCATGTCGGCGACATAGGTGCCGACGTCGCAGGCGGTCACGTACCGGCCGCCGAGCGAGGCCACGAAGCGCCCGTAGGCGAGCAGCAGCTCCTCGGTCTTGTCCCGGTCCGGATCACCGATGATCACGGCCTTGCCGCCGCCGTGGTCGAGCCCGGCCATGGCGTTCTTGTACGACATCCCGCGCGCGAGGTTGAGGGCGTCGGCGACGGCCTCCTCCTCGTTCGCGTACGGGTAGAAGCGGGTGCCGCCGAGGGCGGGGCCCAGCGCGGTGGAGTGGATGGCGATGACGGCCTTCAGGCCGCTCCTGCGGTCCTGGCAGAGCACGACCTGCTCGTGACCGCCCTGGTCCGAGTGGAACAGGGTGTGCAGGACGCCGGTGGAAACGTCGGTCACTGTGGTGACTCCCGGTTGTGTTCGGCGGGTGGAAGCTGGGCTCCCGTAAGGGTGGCGGGGGCTTGGCATGAGCGTAGAGCTATTGGCCGCCCACCATCCGCGCAGTGTCAAGGATCACTCTGCCGTGCCGCGTGCGCACGTATGAGCGTGGGACCATCTGACGCTGGTTTCGAGACCGGTCCGATGGGGAGGGAGCAGGCGTGCCCAAGGTGTCCTCGGTGGTCGTGCCCTACGCGACATACCTGCGCGTGTACGAGCCGCTGGCCGCCTTTCCGGAGCCCGAGCGCGCCCACTGGGCGCGGTACGCCCGCCGCTCGGACCGTCCCTCGTACCAGGACGAACTGCGCCGCTCGCTGGCCGACCTGCTGCCCACCCCGCCGATCCCGGTGCCGGTGCAGGAGAGCGCCGACGCGTTCGTGCTGGAGGTGGACGGCGTCGTCTGCGTCTGCCCCTGGCGGACCCGGCTGCGCGGCTGGCAGGCCCTCCAGGAGCTGCCGCAGGAGCTGCCGAAGCCGGTCCTGGACGCGATGCTGCCTCCGGTGGTCCGGCGCCAGGCCGCGGTGGACTACGAGCGCTGGCTGGTGCGCAACCCCGACTCCCGGCCGTGGATCCGCACGGCGACCTGGCAGGTGCCGCTGAACTGGTTCGTGCTGGTCTCCGACGAGGAGCGCCGGTACGAGAAGGGCACCGGGGAGATCCCGCCCATGCTGCGCTACCGCACGCCGATGGTGCAGGCCCGACGGCGGGTGGCCCGGGCGTTGCGCACGCTCAAGGACACGGTGGAGGAAGGGCCGCTGATCGACGGCCTGGTGGACGTCGGCCGCTGGCTGGAGGAGTTCCACCCGCGCTCGCTGGTCGAACTGGACTACGGCGGGCTGGTGCACGCGCTGCCCGCCGGTGATCTGGAGGACGACCATTCGGCGGCGGACGTGGCGGCCGGTGTGGCGGCGCTGCGGCAGGGGGACGGGGCCGCGGCCGGGGAGGCGTACGGGCGGCTGGTGGAGCGGTGGCGGTCGGTGCGGGACCGCCGGTCGGCGAACTGACCGCCGGCGTGAGCAGCCGTGCCCGGTGATCCGTTCTGACTGACGAGTTGGTACAGGCAGAGTGACGTACGTCACGGTCGAGATGCCGTGAAACAACGTACCTTGACGGCACTTCAGTGAACTCACGGACGTTGGGCCCGATCCGGGCTTTTGTGGCAAGGGTGATGGATCACACTTACCCGGCCCTTGCGTCCCTTGCTACTCCTCGTGCCAAAATAGGACAAGGAGTCCGGGGAAGGCTCCTTCCGTCCAACTGTGGTGCACTGTGGGCGGATTCTCCGCATTACGTGCTTTGGGGGGTCTGGTGACTCCTGATCGCCCCTGTGACTGATCGTCACAGTGGCGTGACTGTCCGCTATGGCATGGTCCATCGGCTTCCGCGGCTGATGACTACCTGGGAGGGCAATTCCATCGGTTTGGCCGACGCGGCTGGACAGATGGTGTAGTTGTAGTGCCGAGGACAAGCCGTTCGTCCTATAACCGACTCGACTCGCGTCCGCCATTTCGGGCAACGCGGGTCAAGGTGCAGAATTTAGAGGAAAGAACCGAGAAGGTTCGGTTCTCCCGAGGAGGCCGCTCATGACCGCTCGCACCCCTGATGCCGAGCCGCTGCTGACCCCGGCTGAGGTCGCCACCATGTTCCGTGTCGACCCCAAGACGGTCACGCGGTGGGCGAAGGCCGGCAAGCTCACGTCGATTCGCACGCTCGGCGGACACCGCCGTTACCGCGAGGCTGAGGTCCGCGCCCTGCTCGCGGGTATTCCGCAGCAGCGCAGCGAGGCCTGACCAACTGAATAGCGGGCAAACCGACCGGTCCCCCACTGGTCGAGGTGCCCCGAACCCTAGCTACAAGCGACGCGGGACCTGCCCCAACAGGGCCCACGCCCAGGCCGACAAGAACTTCTCAGGCAAGCGACACAGGGTGCGTCGTAGATCGCGCTGGACTCCGCCGGGTCCAGCGCGATCTTTTTTGTGCGCCCGTGTCGTCCCTGTGAGCGGGCTTGGCGGAGTCTGGGGAGGGCTGTTGGAGTGAGTCGATAGGGTGGTGCAATTGCACATATTAAATTGACCGGTTGTAGGAGGGGGGTAAGTACCGCTGTTTCCTGAACTCATGCGGTGACTCCCGTCACATACCGCACGGGTTGTTTGTGTCGCCCCGGGTGCGCTAATGGGGGCGGGGGACGCCATCGCCCCACGGCCGCAAGGGCGTTGGGTCCCGCCCGGCTCAGACCCCGGCCGGCCGCTCGTCCTCCGGGGCGTCCTCGGAGGCTTCCGGCGGACGGGGGGCCGAGTCCATGGCCAGCCGCAGCAGCTGGTGGCAGACGGGACAGTGGCGGGTCAGGTGCCGGTACGACGAGGCGGCCGCCAGATGGGCCCTCAGAAGCGCCCGCGTCTCGTGCCGCACCGAAGCCGCCATACGCCACCTCCCGAGGGGGCCGAGGAAACCGGGCCCTGCTCCCTGAGTACCGACGGAATGTGACCCCGTCAATGGCACGGCTACGACTGAGGCCCGCACCTCTTGGGCGATGCGGGCCTGCGGTGTGGTGGATACGACCGAGGCCCGCATCCCTTGCGGGTGCGGGCCTCGGTGTGTTGCGGTCCTGACGGGATTTGAACCCGCGGCCTCCACCTTGACAGGGTGGCGAGCACTCCAAACTGCTCCACAGGACCAGGTTTCGCGGCACTTTCTCTGCGCTGTGCTGCGAGAAGGACTGTACAGGAGTGAGCGGGTGCTGGTCGAACTCACCCTGCGTGAGCGGTCTGTTACGGTGCCGCCGCGTCGATCGCCTTCACGATCCGCTTGTCGGAGATCGGGTACGCCGTGCCCAGCGCGTGCGCGAAGTAGCTGACCCGCAGCTCCTCCAGCATCCAGCGGATGTCCAGGACCTGCTGCGGCACCGGCCGCCCGCGCGGGAGCTGCTCCAGGAGCCAGGCGTACTCGTCCTGCATCTCGTGGACCTTCTCCATGCGGGTGGTGTCCCGCTGGACGTTCGTCGCCATCTGCTGGAGACGGCGGTCGGCCGCGACCAGATAGCGCATCAGGTCGGGCAGGCGCCGTATCCCGGCCCACGTCACGAAGCCCGGCTTCACGAGGGCGTCCAGCTGCTTGCGGACGTCCGTGAGATTTGCGAGCAGCGCGGGGCTCCGGACGCCCTTCAGCCGCCGTTCACAGGCCTGCCAGGCGGCGAGCACCTGCTGCACCTGGCCCACCGTCCGGACCGTGGTGTCGACGATCTCGGCGCGGACCTTGTCGTACAGCTTCCGGTACGACTCCTCGTCCCACACCGGCCCGCCGAAGTCGGCGATCAGCTTGTCCGCCGCGGCCGTCGCGCAGTCGTCGAACAGGGCCTGGATCGTGCCGTGCGGGTTCGCCGACAGCGCCAGCTTCTGCGCGTTCGTCAGCTTCTCCGACGCGAACTTGGCCGGGTTCACCGGGATGTTGCGGAGGATGAGCCGGCGCGTGCCCTTCCACATCGCCTCGGCCTGCTCCTCCTCGGTGTCGAAGAGGCGTACGGAGACCGTGTCGCCGTCGTCCACGAGGGCCGGGTACGCCTTCACCGGCTGTCCGGCCCGGCGCGTCTCGAAGACGCGGGTGAGTGTGCCGATCGTCCAGTCGGTGAGCCCCTTGCGTTCCAGGGACTCGCCGCCCGCACGGGACGCGGTGGCGGCCGCCGCCTGTGAGAGGGCCTGGCGCGCCTTGGGCTTCAGCCGGAGTCGCAGCGCCTCCAGGTCCTTGTCCTCGGCCAGTTTCCGGCGCCGTTCGTCGACGATCCGGAACGTGATCTTCAGGTGGTCCGGGACCTTCGCCCAGTCGAAGTCCTCGGCCTCGAAGGGCACGCCGACCATCCGCTTGAGCTCGCGGGCCATGGTCACGGTGAGCGGTTCCTGGAGCGGGACCGCCGTGTCCAGGAAGCGCTTCGCGAAGTTCGGCGCGGGTACGTAGTTGCGGCGGATCGGCTTGGGGAGGGTGCGGATCAGTTCCGTGACCACCTCTTCCCTGAGGCCGGGGATCTGCCAGTCGAAGCCCTCGTCGGTGACCTGGTTGAGCACCTGGAGCGGGATGTGGACCGTCACACCGTCCGCGTCCGCGCCCGGCTCGAACTGGTACGTCACCCGGAACTTGAGCTGCCCCTGCCGCCAGGAGTCCGGATAGTCGGCCTTGGTGACCGCCTCCGCCGACTCCCGGATCAGCATCTCCCGCTCGAAGTCCAGGTACTCCGGCTGCTCGTGCCGCTTGTGCTTCCACCAGGAGTCGAAGTGGGCGCCGGAGACGACGTGGTCGGGCACCCGCTGGTCGTAGAAGTCGAAGAGGGTGTCGTCGTCGACGACGATGTCCCGGCGCCGGGCCCGGTGTTCGAGCTCCTCGACCTCGCTCAGCAGCCTGCGGTTGTCCGCGAAGAACTTGTGGTGGGTGCGCCAGTCGCCCTCCACCAGAGCGTTGCGAATGAAAAGCTCGCGGCTGATCTCGGGGTCGATCCGGCCGTAGTTCACCTTCCGGTCGGCGACGATCGGCACGCCGTACAGCGTCACCTTCTCGAACGCCATCACGGCCGCCTGGTCCTTCTCCCAGTGCGGTTCGCTGTACGTCCGCTTCAGGAGGTGCCCGGCGAGCGGCTCGACCCACTCCGGCTCGATCTTCGCGTTGACCCGGGCCCAGAGCCGAGAGGTCTCCACCAGCTCGGCCGACATCACGAACCGGGGGGGCTTCTTGAACAGCGCCGAGCCCGGGAAGATCGCGAACTTGGCGTTCCGCGCGCCCAGGTACTCGTTTTTGGTTGTGTTCTTCCCGCCCTCCGCCCCGGCGTTCTTCACGTCCTTCATGCCGATGTGGGACAGCAGCCCGGCGAGGAGGGAGACGTGCACGCGGTCGCCGGGGGCGTCCTCCTCGTTGAGGTGGATGCCCATCTGCTTGGCGACCGTGCGCAGCTGGCTGTAGATGTCCTGCCATTCGCGGATGCGCAGGAAGTTGAGGTACTCCTGCTTGCACATCCGCCGGAAGGAGCTGGAACCGCGCTCCTTCTGCTGCTCCCTGATGTACTTCCACAAGTTGAGGAAGGCGAGGAAGTCGCTGGTCTCGTCCCGGAAGCGGGCGTGCTGCTGGTCGGCCTGGGTCTGCTTGTCGGCCGGGCGCTCGCGCGGGTCCTGGATGGAGAGGGCGGCGGCGATGACCATGACCTCGCGGACACAGCCGTTCTTGTCGGCCTCCAGGACCATGCGGGCGAGCCGCGGGTCGACCGGCAGTTGGGCCAGCTTGCGGCCGCTGTCGGTGAGCCGCTTGCGGACGTCCTTCTCGTCCGGGTTCAGCGCGCCCAGTTCCTGGAGCAGCTGCACGCCGTCGCGGATGTTGCGGTGGTCCGGCGGGTCGATGAAGGGGAACTTCTCGATGTCGCCGAGGCCGGCCGCGGTCATCTGGAGGATGACGGAGGCGAGGTTCGTGCGCAGGATCTCGGCGTCGGTGAACTCCGGCCGGGCGAGGAAGTCCTCCTCGTCGTACAGCCGGATGCAGATGCCGTCGGACGTACGGCCGCAGCGGCCCTTGCGCTGGTTGGCGCTGGCCTGGCTGATCGGCTCGATGGGGAGCCGCTGCACCTTGGTGCGGTGGCTGTAGCGGCTGATCCGGGCGAAGCCGGGGTCGATGACGTACTTGATGCCGGGGACGGTGAGCGAGGTCTCGGCCACGTTGGTGGCCAGCACGATCCTGCGGCCGGTGTGCGGCTGGAAGACCCGGTGCTGCTCGGCGTGCGAGAGCCGGGCATAGAGCGGGAGGACCTCGGTGAACCGGTAGTTCTTCCTGGTGAGCGCGTCGGCGGTGTCCCGGATCTCCCGCTCGCCCGAGAGGAAGACGAGGATGTCGCCCTGGCCCTCGCCCTGGAGCTCCTCCACGGCGTCGCAGATGGCGGTGATCTGGTCCCGGTCGGCGTCCTCGGAATCCGCTTCGAGGAGCGGCCGGTAGCGGACCTCCACGGGGTACGTCCGCCCGCTCACCTCGACGATCGGGGCGTCGTCGAAGTGCCGGGAGAAGCGTTCGGGGTCGATGGTGGCGGAGGTGATGACCACCTTCAGGTCCGGGCGCTTCGGCAGCAGCTGGGCCAGGTATCCCAGCAGGAAGTCGATGTTGAGGGACCGCTCGTGGGCCTCGTCGATGATGATCGTGTCGTAGGCGCGCAGCTCGCGGTCGGTCTGGATCTCGGCGAGCAGGATGCCGTCCGTCATCAGCTTGATGAAGGTGGCGTCCGGGTTCACCTGGTCGGTGAAGCGGACCTTCCAGCCGACGGACTCCCCGAGGGGCGTGCGCAGCTCCTCCGCGACGCGCTCGGCGACGGTACGGGCGGCGATCCGGCGGGGCTGGGTGTGCCCGATCATGCCGCGCACCCCCCGGCCCAGTTCCAGACAGATCTTCGGGATCTGGGTGGTCTTGCCGGAGCCGGTCTCACCGGCCACGATCACGACCTGGTGGTCGCGGATCGCGGCGGCGATCTCGTCCTTCTTCTGGCTGACGGGCAGTTGCTCGGGGTACGACACGGCGGGCACGAGGGCGCGCCGGCCGGCCATCCGTTCCTCGGCCCTGGCCACCTCTGCCTCGATCTCGGCGAGGACGGCGGCGCGGGCCTCCGGCTTACGGATCTTGCGCGCGCCTTCCAGCCTGCGCCCGAGCCGGTGCGCGTCACGCAGCGAGAGCTCGGTCAGGCGGGGGGCGAGGGCGCCGAGGGCGGGGGCGGGGTGCGTAGACATACGCGGTCCAGGATCTCACTTCACGGAAATCCATGGCGAACGCTTTTGCCTCCGGCGGTTCGGCCGGGTCAAGGGGGTCATGCGCCGCGCTGGGCGGGTGGGGTCGGGGCGGCCGGGGCGGAGGCGGCCGGGTCCGGGGTGGTCGGGTTCGGGGTGGTGGGGGCCGGGTGGGGGGTGGCGGTGTGGGTGGCGGCCGCGGCTGAGGTGACGATCGACTTGGCCGTGTTGGACACCGCCTTGATCCCCAGGTAGGCCGTGGTCATGCTGCTCACCGCGGTGAACGCGGCGGTGAGCACGCCGATGATCACCGAGGTGTCGCCGTGCAGCCGCCAGACCCCGAAGACCGCGACCGCGGCGATGGCGAGATTGCTGACGACGACGGCGAGCAGCCCGTAACGCGCCCGGGTCTTCTCCAGCTCGACGTCCTGGCTGACTCTGTCCTGGTCCCCGCTCATCGTCCCCGCCCTCTTGTCCCTCAGGTCACTGCTGGCCCTCTGGCCCGTTCCGACGCAGAAAGTAGCGCCACGCGTCCGCCCCGCCAAGCGGTCAGCCCACCGGAAAAAACGGAGTCCGTCGGCCGACCGCTGCCAGACTGCACGGATGGGCGAGACGATCTTTCGGTACACACGCAGGCAGCGTTTGATGATGTGGGTGTTCGCGTCGGGGATGGCGGGGTGGGCCGGGGCGGTGAGCGTGCGTGCCGCCAAGTACCTGGCCGACGGTCGGACCGGCTCCGCCGTGGGCCTGTGGCTCATGTTCGGGCTGATACCGACCGCGCTGTTCGTGCCCCTGGCAGGGATGCCGACAGGCTGGACACGCATCGACGCGGAGGGCCTGCGCACGCGCGGGATGACCGGACGCCGACGCGTGCGCTGGCGGGACATCGAGAGCATCCATGAGCTCTCGGGCCGGGGGCGCAACGGGTCCATCACCCAGATCGGCGTCACCCGGAGCGATGGCAGGTCGTTCCTGCTGCCCGTCCCCTTCACATCGGGGACGATCGCCGAGGACCCCGCCTTCTACGAAAAACTGGAGCAGATGCAACGGGAGTGGAGGAAGCACAGGGGGCGGGCGCGGAATGAGAACAGCCCCTCCGGGATCCCGGAGGGGCTGTCTGCGGTGGCTGGGGCCGGGGTCGAACCGGCGACCTATCGCTTTTCAGGCGATCGCTCGTACCAACTGAGCTACCCAGCCACGAGGTTTCACGTGAAACCTCAGCGGTCCTGACGGGATTTGAACCCGCGGCCTCCACCTTGACAGGGTGGCGAGCACTCCAAACTGCTCCACAGGACCAAGCTGTTGTGTGCAACAGTGTCGCACACGATCTTGCGTGCCCCCAACGGGATTCGAACCCGTGCTACCGCCTTGAAAGGGCGGCGTCCTAGGCCGCTAGACGATGAGGGCTATCGGCCCGCCTGGGCGCTTCTCAGCGCGTCGGGGACGTGAGAAGCATATGGGATGGCGGGGAGTATCGCCAAAACGGTTTACGGCGCCGTGGGCGACGGGACGGCACCGGCCCGTCGCCGGCCCGGCCCGCGGCGGCGCCGCTGCTCGGTCACGTGGCCGGGAGATGCTCGGTCACCTGGTCGGGAGGTGGCGGCTGACCTCGGCCGTCGTCTGGCCCAGGCCGCCCAGCCTGATCGCGTCCCAGGCCTGGAGGCGGCGGGTGTCCCGGTCGAAGTAGAGGATCGAGGCCTCGATCGGGTCCGGGTACCTGCCCTCGACGGCGCGCAGCCCGCTGCCGCCCGTGGAGCCCTCCACCCGCAGCCGGGTGCCGTGCGGCAGCAGCTCCGTCTGCTCGTGGTGGATGTGTCCCGCCAGCACCAGCGGCACCTCGCCGTCCGTCATCCGGGCCGCCACCGGCTCGTGCGCGATCGCCACGTCCACCGGGGTGCCGGCCGCCCGCTGCTCCCGCAGGGCCGTGGCCAGGCCGTCCCCGGCCCGCTCCTCGGCCGCGTCACCGCCGGGCACGGTCGAGCGGTCCGGGGTGAACTGGGGATCGCCGACACCGGCGAAGCGCAGACCGCCGATCGTCTCGGCCCGGCCGTCGTCCAGGACGTGCACGTTCTTCATGCGGGACAGGTAGCGCTGGGTGACGCGGGAGTCGTGGTTCCCGCGGACCCATACGTAGGGCACCCCGAGGTCCTTGATCGGGTCCAGGAACCCGTTCTCGGCCGCCGTGCCGTGGTCCATGGTGTCCCCGGAGTCCACGATCACGTTCACCTTGTACTGCTGCACCAGCGACGCGATGATCTTCCAGCTCGCCGGGTTGAGGTGGATGTCGGAGACGTGCAGGACCCGCAGGGTGGCCGGGTCGGGCGAGTAGGCGGGGAGCGTGGACGTGACGTCGTACAGCTTCGTCACGTTCGTCACCAGGCGGGCCAGCTCCTTCTGGTAGACGTCGAACTCGGTGACGATGCTGCGCGCGTTGCCGACCACGGCGGGGGCGGAGGAGAGCAGGCCGGAGAACCGCGGTTCCAGGACCGACTCGGGGTTCCAGGTGGCGTACGCGGTCGCGCCGGACGTGGCGAGCAGGGCCAGGGCGAGGCCGCCGGCGGCCAGGGCGCGGCGCGGGCGGCGGTAGACGGCGAGGCCGAGGGCGGTGGCGCCGGCGACCACGGCGACGCAGGAGCGTTCGGCCAGGTCGAGGGTGCCGTGTTCGACGTCGTGAGCGACCTCGTCCTGGAGTCCGGCGAGACGCTCGGGGTGGTCGACGAGGGCCTGGGAGCGGACCGGGTCCAGTTGGTCGACGTTGACGTCGAGACGGACCGGTCCGGCGTGGGTGTCCAGATAGAGGGCGCCCAGCGGGGAGACGTTGATCTTCGTGCCCCCGTGGAGGGAGGGGCGCAGGGTCATGGTGGTGTCCATCGGGCCGACCTGGGTGCGGACGTTCCCGACGATCAGGAGGCCCAGCCAGGCGCCCAGGAGGACGACGGCCGCCAGGCCGAGGACGCGGCTCCAGGCAGGCGGTTCGTGTGCGTGCGGGTCGAGTTCCAGGACGGGCGGACGGGCTTGGGCTCGGGTGCGGACGCGGGCCATTGGGGCCGTATGCCCAGGCTCGGGGGTTGATATGCGACGGTTCGTGGCCCTCCTGTCACGGGGCCGGGCTCAGCCCCAGCCCAGTTCGTGGAGGCGTTCGTCGTTGATGCCGAAGTGGTGGGCGATCTCGTGGATCACGGTCACGGCGACCTCGTGCACCACGTCCTCCGGGGTCTCGCAGAAGCGCAGCGTGGAGCCCATGTAGATCGAGACGCGGTCGGGGAGCACTCCGGCGTACCACTCACCGCGGTCGGTCAGCGGGGTCCCCTCGTACAGGCCCAGCAACTCGGGGTCGTCGGCCGGGGGCTCGTCCTCGACGAACACGGCGACGTTGTCCATCACCCGGGTCAGTTCCGGTGGGATCCGGTCCAGGGCCTCGCTCACGAGTTCCTCGAACGCTTCGCGTGTCATCTCCAGCACACGGCCATTGTCGGGGAAGGAACGCTCGGGCGGTGGGGGCGGGGTGCCGGCTTCGGATCGGTGGTCGTGCGGTGGTCGTGCTGTGGTCCCGCCTCGGGTACCGCCGCGCCGGGCGGCGCGGACAGCGTGGCGGGGCGACGCTTCGGTCGTTTGTCCCCGGTGCGCGGTCAGCGTGTCCTCTTGCGGTCGGCGGGAGTTGGGCAGGTCGACTTCTTACTTCCCCCCGGAGGTGGCCGCCGTGCGCCCCTTGAACGTACCCGTCCGTCTGGCCGTCGCGGTGATGGCCGTCGCGGCCGCCGCCGGCTGTGTGAACGTGGGCGACGACGCGGGGAAGGCCAGGCCGTCGCACTCCGCGGGGCACCGGGGCGGTGACGCGGTCGCCGGGGGCTCCGGGGTGTCCGGTGAGGGCGGCGCGGGGTACGGCGGTGCGGTGGCCGACGGGAAGCGGGGGCACGCGGGGAAGCCGAAGCCGGGGGAGTCGGCGTCGGCGTCCGGGCAGCCCGCGCGGGGCGGCGACAGCTCGGGGCCGGACGCGCCGGCGCAGCCGGGCGGCAGTGTGGCGCCGGGGGTGCCCGCGGGGCCGCCGACGGGCGACCCGGCGTCCCCCACACCCCCGGCGGTCACCCCCACCCCGCCCCCGGCTTCGCCCCCGCCACCACCCCCGGTGAGCGACCCGCCGTCGGCCGAGCCGTCCTCGTCGGCACACGGGGAGACGGGACCCCAGCTCGTCCAGCGGGAACCGGCGCCGACGGCGGGGGCCCCGGCGTAGCGGGCGGGGAGAAAACGGCGGGAGATCGGGCGGGAAGAAAGGGGCGGGGCGGGGTGTTCAGGTGTCTGTTGTCCCACGCGTCCGGTCCGTGTGGCCGTACTGGCTGTACTGCTCTGAGCTGCGAGATCGAGGCTCGGTTTGCCTTCGGGGGTGATGGGTGCGTATGGTGGTAGATCGTTTGATCCCATTTGCCCGGCGCCACCGCAGAGCGCGCCGTGTGGCGCGTACTCTCCCTTGCCGTGGCGGACCGCATTGAGGCGGTCGTGAGCGAATCACGGAGTTGACGGGCGCGTGCCGAAGAGACTCCGGAAGGTTTCGCATTCGCATGTCCGTGTCCAGTACTGATCAGTTCGTCGTGTCCGAGAACGAGTTCGAGAACGACGACCTGGTGACCAAGGCCTCCGAAGAGGCCGCTGACACCACCGACACCACCACCGACACCACCCCCCAGACCACCTTCGCCGACCTCGGCCTCCCCGAGGGCGTCGTGCGCAAGCTCGCGCAGAACGGCGTGACCACCCCCTTCCCGATCCAGGCCGCGACCATCCCGGACGCCCTGGGCGGCAAGGACATCCTCGGCCGCGGCCGCACCGGTTCCGGCAAGACCCTCTCCTTCGGTCTGCCCACCCTGGCCACGCTGGCCGGCGGCCGCACCGAGAAGAAGCGGCCGCGTGCCGTCATCCTCACCCCCACGCGCGAGCTGGCGATGCAGGTCGCCGACGCGCTCCAGCCCTACGGCGACGTCCTCGGCCTGAAGATGAAGGTCGTCTGCGGCGGTACGTCCATGGGCAACCAGATCTACGCCCTGGAGCGCGGCGTCGACGTCCTCGTCGCCACCCCGGGTCGCCTCCGCGACATCATCAACCGCGGCGCCTGCTCCCTGGAGGACGTCCAGATCGCCGTCCTCGACGAGGCCGACCAGATGTCCGACCTGGGCTTCCTGCCCGAGGTCACCGAGCTGCTCGACCAGGTCCCGGCCGGCGGCCAGCGCATGCTCTTCTCCGCGACCATGGAGAACGAGATCCAGACCCTCGTCGAGCGCTACCTGAACGACCCCGTCTCCCACGAGGTGGACGCGGCCCAGGGCGCGGTCACGACGATGTCCCACCACATCCTCATCGTGAAGCCCAAGGACAAGGCGCCGGTCACCGCCGCGATCGCCTCCCGCAAGGGCCGCACGATCATCTTCGTCCGCACCCAGCTGGGCGCCGACCGCGTCGCCGAGCAGCTGCGCGACTCCGGCGTGAAGGCCGACGCGCTGCACGGCGGCATGACCCAGGGCGCCCGGACCCGGACCCTCGCCGACTTCAAGGACGGGTACGTCAACGTCCTCGTCGCCACCGACGTCGCCGCCCGCGGTATCCACGTCGACGGCATCGACCTGGTCCTCAACGTCGACCCGGCCGGTGACCACAAGGACTACCTGCACCGCGCGGGCCGCACCGCCCGGGCCGGCCGCACCGGCACCGTCGTGTCGCTCTCCCTCCCGCACCAGCGGCGCCAGATCTTCCGCCTGATGGAGGACGCGGGCGTCGACGCCGGGCGTCACATCATCAACTCCGGTACGGCCTTCGAGCCCGAGGTCGCCGAGATCACCGGCGCCCGTTCGATGACCGAGGTCCAGGCCGAGTCCGCGGGCAACGCGGCGCAGCAGGCCGAGCGTGAGGTCGCCCAGCTCACCAAGGAGCTGGAGCGGGCGCAGCGCCGGGCCGCCGAGCTGCGCGAGGAGGCCGACCGCCTGGTCGCCCGGGCCGCGCGCGAGCGCGGCGACGACCCGGGGGCCGCGGTCGCCGAGGCGCAGGCCGAGGCCGTGGTGGCCGCGGTGGCCGAGGAGACCGTGGCGGAGACGCAGCCGGAGGTTCCGGCGGCGCGCGACGCCCGGGACGGCCGGGACCGCGGGTTCGACCGCGACCGCCGTGACGACCGTGGTGGCCGTTCCTCCGACCGCGGCGACCGTCCGTTCAACCGTGACCGCGACCGCGGCTTCGAGCGTCGTGACGACCGTCGTGACGACCGTGGTGGCCGCCCCTTCGAGCGCCGCGAGAACCGCGACCGCGGTTTCGAGCGTCGTGACGACCGCCGTGACGACCGCGGCGGCCGCTCCTTCGACCGGGACCGCGACCGCACCGACCGTCCGTTCAGCCGCGACCGTCGTGACGACCGTGGCGGCGACCGCGGTGGCCGCTCCTTCGAGCGTCGTGACGACCGCCGTGACGACCGTGGGGGCCGCTCCTTCGAGCGCCGCGACGACCGGGGCGGCGACCGTGGTGGCCGTTCCTTCGACCGCGACCGTGACGACCGCGGTGGCCGTTCGTTCGAGCGCCGTGACGACCGTGGCGGCTTCCGCCGGGACGAGCGCGGGGGCCACCGTGGCAGCGACCGTCCGTTCAACCGCGACCGTCGCGACGACCGCCCCGGCTTCCGCAGCGGCGGCCACGACCGCCCCGGCCACGACCGCCCGTACGGCCGTCGTGACGACCACCGTGGTTCGTCCTCCGGCTCCTTCGGCCGCCGCGACGACAAGCCGCGCTGGAAGCGCAACGGCTGACGTCCTGTGACGGACGTCCTGTGACGGACGTCGAGTGACCAACGGCTGAGCGCCGCGCCCGCACCGGGACGCGGCGCTCAGCCGTTTCCGCGGGCGGCAGCCGACCCTGTTTCGGCCCCGTTCCAGGTTCTTTTCGGCCAAGCTGTGACGCATGTCACGACCGCGGCAGGGGAATCGCTGGGGGCATGACAGAAGACGCGATAGGCACATCGCCTTCCGGCGGCCTCTCCGACGAGGAGCGGCTGGCCCAGCTCGGCTACACCCAGGTCCTGGCCCGGCGCATGTCGGCGTTCTCGAACTACGCCGTCTCGTTCACGATCATCTCGGTCCTCTCCGGCTGTCTCACCCTCTACCTCTTCGGCATGATCACCGGCGGCCCCGCGGTGATCACCTGGGGCTGGGTGGCCGTAGGCCTGATGACCCTCTTCGTGGGCCTGTCGATGGCCGAGATCTGCTCCGCCTACCCCACCTCGGCGGGCCTGTACTTCTGGGCCCACCGGCTGGCCCCGCCCCGCTCGGCCGCGGCCTGGGCGTGGTTCACGGGCTGGTTCAACGTGCTCGGCCAGGTGGCGGTGACGGCGGGCATCGACTTCGGCGCCGCGTCCTTCCTGGGCGCCTACCTGAACCTCCAGTTCGACTTCACCGTCACCCCCGGCCGCACGATCCTCCTCTTCGCGGCGATCCTGGTCCTGCACGGCCTCCTCAACACCTTCGGCGTCCGCATCGTCGCGTTCCTGAACAGCGTGAGCGTGTGGTGGCACGTGGTCGGCGTCCTGGTGATCGTCGGCGCGCTGACCTTCGTACCCGACCACCACCAGTCGGTGTCCTTCGTCTTCACGAAGTTCGTGAACGAGACGGGCTGGAGCAGCGGCCCGTACGTCGTCCTCCTGGGCCTGCTGATGGCGCAGTACACCTTCACCGGTTACGACGCCTCGGCGCACATGACCGAGGAGACCCACGACGCGGCGACGGCGGGTCCCAAGGGCATCGTCCGCTCCATCTGGACGTCCTGGATCGCCGGCTTCGTCCTCCTGCTCGGCTTCACGTTCGCGATCCAGTCGTACGACAAGGAGCTGAAGTCGCCGACGGGCGCGCCCCCGGCGCAGATCCTCCTGGACGCGCTCGGCGCGACGACCGGCAAACTCCTCCTCCTGGTCGTGATCGGCGCCCAGCTCTTCTGCGGGATGGCGTCGGTGACGGCCAACAGCCGTATGATCTACGCCTTCTCGCGCGACGGGGCGCTGCCCTTCTCCCGCGTCTGGCACACCGTCAGCCCCCGTACCCGCACCCCCGTGGCGGCGGTCTGGCTGGCGGCCCTCGCCGCCCTCGCGCTGGGCCTCCCGTACCTGATCAACTACACGGCCTACGCCGCCGTGACGTCGATCGCGGTGATCGGCCTGTACGTGGCGTACGTGATCCCGACGCTGCTGCGGGTGCGCAAGGGCGACGCGTTCGAGCGAGGGCCCTGGCACCTGGGCCGCTGGTCGCTGGTGATCGGCGTGATCTCGGTGACGTGGGTCGTCGTCATCACCGTCCTCTTCATGCTCCCTCAGGTCTCCCCGGTCACCTGGGAGACCTTCAACTACGCCCCGGTCGCCGTCCTCGTGGTCCTCGGCTTCGCCGCGATCTGGTGGCAGGTCTCGGCCCGCCACTGGTTCCTCAGCCCGGACAGAGCGCGCCAGGAGGACACCGCCAAACTGGTCGATCTCTGACGCTCCGGCCCACTTCCGCCACCCGACGCGGCCGTGACCCCGATACCCGATCGGCGACACGGCTCCGTCCGGCTATGCTCGGGGAGGCAACATCGCCTGGGCCGTTAGCTCAATTGGCAGAGCAGTGGACTTTTAATCCATTGGTTGTGGGTTCGAGTCCCACACGGCCTACCGGTGGTGGCGGGGGACATGGGCCCCCGACCTGCTGGGCGGCGCCCGGCTCGGCTTCGGCCGGGCCGGGCGCCGCTTCGTTCCGAGCCCCCTCGGGCGCGGTCGGCACCCCAATTTAGTTGCAAACGATACTGTATCGAGTGAAGTACTCTGGGTTGATGGCCGCCGACGTTCCACACCCGACCGCCGCCTCGCGTGCGACTGACCGCCCCGGGGATGCCTCGCCCTTCGCGCTCGGCTTGTTGCTGCGCCGGGCGCACTGGCGCGCCGCTGCGGTGATGGGGGAGGCGCTCCGTCCGCTGGGCGTGGAGTTGCGGCACTTCGCCGTGCTGATCGAGCTGGTCAATCACGGGCCCACGGTGCAGCGGGACTTGGTGACGGCGACGGGGTCGGACAAAGCGGGCATCATGCGGGTCGTGGACGACCTGGAGCGCAAGGGCCTGGCCGTCCGCAAGGCCGTTCCGGGGGACCGGCGAGTACGAGCGGTGGAGATCACCCCGCAGGGGCTCGAACTGTTCGACGCGGCCCATGTGGCTGCGGCGCCGCTGGCTGAGCGGCTGGTCGCCGAGCTGGGGCCCGACGGCACAGAGCAGTTGACGACCCTGCTCACGCTGCTGGCCCATCCCACAGACGGCGAGGCGTAAGCCCGCCCGCCCACGGGTCGTCCGTCGCGACGGCACGCCCGGTCCTGCGCGGTTGGCGCAGTGAACCTCCGGCGTGGAGAGCTGCGGCCGTCGTCGCGACGCGCCCGCCGCCCTCGGCACAGGCTCCGAGGAACGGGCCGGCGAGCGCCTGGCTCGGGCGACCACTGGGACGTGCCGGAGTGCGAGATGTATCCGCCCGAACGGCGCTCTCCATACCGCGAGCGGCGATCCGCCTTCCTGCTGCTCCGCGCCGAAGGGTTGCACAGCCCGCAGATGGCCTGGGCGAAGTACCACAGGACCGTCGCGGAACTCCTGACACCCCCGGAAGGGGCTCATCCTCTTCTGCGGCATGTCGAACGGGTTCGAAGACGTCACGGCCGGCGAAGCCCGGACAGGCCGGGCGCCGCTCGACGAGACGGTCACGTTCGTCGACGGTCCCGGACTGATCGGGTCGCAGGTCGTCAAGGACCTGAACGCCGCCGGACACGAGGCGGTACCGCACTCGAAGTCCACCGGGGTGGACATCATCAGAGGCGAGGGCCTGGACGAGGCGGTGGCGGGAGCCGACGTCGTCGTCAACCTGACGAACTCCCCGACCCTCGACGACGCCTCCCTGGCCTTCTTCCAGACCTCGACGGACAACCTCCTGGCCGCGACCCACAACGGTGGCGTCGGCCACTTCGTCTCCGAGCCACGCAGTTCATGGAGTTCATGGAACCGGCGATGTCCTGGACCGCCGACGCGGACACCGTCCGGCTGCCCGCCACCCCCATCCAGCCCATCGCCGCGAAGGACGTGGCCGCCGCGGTGGCGGAGGTCGCTGCCGGCGCGCCGCTCAACGGCATCCGCGACATCGCCGGACCCGAGATCTTCCCCCTGGACGAGCCGGGCCGGATCACCCTGTCCCACAAGGGCGACCACCGCACCGTCGTCACCGACCCCACCGCCGGCATGTTCGCCGTCGTCAAGGCGACGTCCTCACCGACAAGAACGCCCACCTCGCCCCCACCCGATACACCGACTGGCTCTCCTGACACCCCGCCGCATCCTGCGCGGTCCCCGGTCCCCGGCCCCCGGTCCCCGGTCGGACGGAGGGCGGTGGACTGTAAGGGCTTGCTAAAGGTTCTTCCGGCGGAGGACTGCCGTACGTCCCCGTGGATACGCCGTGACGCGTCCGTGGAAGAGTCCGGGAGCAGGGAGGGTCGTTGGCGGCGTCGGGGAGGCGGGCGGTGCGGTTGCCGTGGTGGCCGCGGCATGCTTCCGGGCGCCGGTCGGTGCGGCCCCGGCGGCGGAACACGCCCGGCGTCGTGGTCTTCCTCGTGCTGATGGTCGACTCCGTGGTGACCGGGCTGTTCGTACCGCTGTCCATGCTCTACCTGGCGGCGAGTTCGGGCGCCTCGCTGGTGCGGGTGGGAACGCTGCTCAGCCTGGCCGGCCTGGTCTCCCTCCCGTTGCCGTTGTGGCTCGGACCGCTCGTGGACCGGCTCGGCCCCAAACCGGTGGTTCTCGGCGCGCAGTTGCTCCAGGCTGCCGGGTTCCTCGGGTACCTCGTGGTCCGCGACGACACCGGGATCCTCCTCGCCGCGATCGTCGCCTCGCTGGGCCAACGTGCCTTCTGGGCCTCTGCCTTCACCCTCGTCAGCAATCTGTCCGACCGAGACCCCGGCGGCCACCCCCGTGAGCGGTGGTTCGGCATCGCCGGATCGTTGCGCGCGGCGGGGTACGGCGTCGGGGCCGTCGTCGCGGGCGCCGCCCTGTCGGTGAAGTCGGGGCCGGTGTACCGGGGGGCGATCGGCGCCTGTGCCGCTCTGCTGCTGGTGGCCGCCGTGCTGCTGGAGCGAGAGGTGCCGAAGCAGGTCACCCTGCCGGTCCGGGCCGATCACGAAGCGCCGGGTGCCGTGGCCCCGGACGGCCGCCGCGGCTACCGGGCGCTGTGGGCCGACCGCCCCTATCTCGCGCTCGTGGGGCTGAACACGGCGTTCGCGTTGTGCAACGTCATGCTCAGCATCGCCTTCCCGCCGTTCGTCGAACGCCGGCTGCCCGAGGTGACCTGGGCGGTCGGTCCGCTCCTCGCGATGAACACGGTGGTCCAGGCCGTGCTCCAGACGACGGTCGTCCGGCTGATCCGGCCGCTGCCCCGGCACCGGTCACTGTGCCTGGCCGGAGTCCTGTGGGCGGCATGGGCGGGTCTGACGGCCGGGCCGCTCTGGCTGCCCCGGGTGCTGTGGGTCCCCTGCCTCACGGTTGCCGTGCTCTGTTACTCGGCGGCCCAGCTGGTGCACTCCCCGGTGTCCAACGCGCTGTCCGCCGACGCCGCGCCCGCCGGGATCCGCGGGCGTTACATAGCCGTCTTCCAGTACTCCTTCGCGATCGCCACGGTCGTCGCCCCGCTGCTGTTCTCGCTGTTGTTCGAGGTGTCGAGTGCGGCCCCCTGGGCCACCCTCGCGGCACTCGCCCTCCTGACGGTCCCCGGCATGCTGGTTCTCGCACCCCGCCTGCCCCGGTCCGCGCTCATGCCAGCCGGAGCCGACGGGTGGTCAGGACCCCCTGCGCCTGCTCAGCGCCGGGCGGAACGGCGCTGACCCCGGGGCTCGGCGCACCCGCGCGGCCCCTACTCCACTTCCTCCACGGCCTTCTCCCCGAAGCGCCAGGACCCTCGATTACCAAAGGCTTCCGCGTGCAGGCCCTCCTCGCGGGCGATCTGGGCCGCGCGTTGGTACGTCATGCCGGGATAACCGCCGGGAGAGACCTTTACGTACCCGCGGCGGTCAAACTCCCTGGCCCGTAGCACCTCACGGAGCCGCTGTTCCTGATCAGCGGACAGCACCTCGGTCGGCTTCCTCTTCCAGAACGGCACGGTGCCCTCCTCCTCGCCTCTGCGCCAGCGTAGGGCGGTCCATCCCACGGCAGCCAGGCATACAGCGACGGCACCGCCCGCGCCGAGCAGATCGCCCGACGAACTGGTCTGGCCGGGTGTCTGCGGAGCCAGTTTCCCGTCGGGATCTTCGACTACGGTGATGGTCTGCCCGACGTGGAAGCGGCGGCTGTCAGTCTTGAGTTCCGGTCCCGGAACGGTGATTCCGTCGCGCTGGGTCAGCTTGTAGTACCAGGTCTTGTCGCCGCGTGAGCCGGTTTCCAGCCGCTCCTTGAGGACGACGGCTTGGACGGTCCGCCCACGCTGCTGCAGCACCAGGTCGTCCCAGGCACCCGAACCGATGTAGTACGCCAGGCCCGTCAGGAGCAGGACGAACACTGTGGCCGAGCAGCCTGTTTCCGTGCCGCCGAGGCGAGCGAGGAGCAACAGCAGACCTACTGCGTAGATCACCCACAGCAGTGGTGTGAGTCCGATGGTGTGAGCGCCGACGACCACGCCGACCGTGCCGGCGAGCACGTAACATCCGGTGGCGGCGGCCAGCCACGCCTGGCTGGCAGTACTGCGGCGGCTGCTCTGCTGCGGGCTGTCCTGTGCGGCGGTGTCGCTCATGGGGTCCTGGTCTTCTCGCTCGTCTTCGTTCAGCCGGCGGTCGACTCGGCTGGGACGCCGCCCGGGTCGCCCTCGGGTTCGGTTGCTGAGATGGTGCGGAGTATCTCGGCCAGCACCTTGAGGTAGTTGTCCCATTGGTCGACATCCTCGGTGGAGAAGGCGAAGATCGCCGTGTGCGTGCCGGTGTGCAGCGGCACCGCGAGCTGGAGCTGGCGGAGCCTGGCCGTGTCGTCCTCGGCGATGTCGAACATTGCCCCCGGTACTGGGATCTCCCGTTCCAGGGCGCAGAGCGCGGCGGGGCCGTACGGCAGTATCACCCCGCCGACCTCGGCCTCGGGGTTCTCCGAGTGCCACTGGTCGGCGATGCTCTGGGCCACTCCGAGGCGTTCCGTGGAGCCGAGGTGCTTGATGAACACGGCGAGCATGCCCTGGGAGATTCCGCCGTCGTCACGCCGGTAGAGACAGGTGGACAGGTGGACGGCTCCGGCGTCGAGCATCGACTCGATCGTGTACTCGCTGGACAGGACCAGGCTCAGCTTCTGTTCCGGCGTCGCGTCGGGGAACATGGGGTCGATGGCGTCGGCCACGCGGAGCATGCGGTCTTCCGCTGAATCATCGAGCCGTATCTCGAAGAAGCCGGTCGGAAGCACGAACCACACGTCGGGCTCGTTCGATGCCACGGCGGATATGGATGCTGTTTCCGCTGGCATCAGCTTGTCTCCCACACGCCGAGGCCGATCGCACTGCCGATCGCAGCGAGTCCGCCGAACTTGCCGGACCCGGTACCTGCGGCGACGTTCCCGACGGTGGTGCCCCAGTTCGCCGCGTCAGCAGAGCCATCGCTGGGCTTGACGGCGGCGTAGGCTGTAGGAGCGGTCCACGCGAGCCCGGCGGCGGCCTGCACACCGTCCGAGATGCGTTGCGCGTTGACGACCGACGTTCCCAGCTTTGTGGCCACAGCCTCCACCGGCCTGCTGATCAGGGGCAACGCCGGGTCTACGGCCTTTGCTGCGAGGTTCACTTCCTTGGCACCGAGGGTGAGGCCCACCTTGATGCCCGCAGCGGTTCCCTCGACCCCGCGGGCGGCTCGTACGCCCACGGACGCGCCCTTGGCCACCGCGCCGAAGCCGGGGATGGCTCCGAGCGCGTCACCGCCGAGCGTGAGGTAATTGCCGATCTTGTCCTTCGACGGCGGCCACAGCCCGTCTTTGCCGTACTTGGCTCCGTGGGCTATCAGCGCGACCGCGCTCAGCGCGAATGCCACCGGAGCCAGGGCCGGGAAGAAGATGGCTGCCACGCCGACAACGGAGGCGGCGACGGTGATCCAGTCGGCATTGTCCTTGATCGTCTGGCCGATCTCGGAGAGCGCTCCGCCCATCTTGTCGCCGAGCTTGTCCCAGAAGCCGGGCTCGTCCGGGGCGAGGTCGCCGGCCTGCTTGAGGCGCCGGGCGACAGTCGCCCCTTCGGCCTCGAAATCTCCGTGCAGCCTGCGGGCCTGCGCGCGGTATGCCTCGACGGGATCTTCGCCGTCGGTAACCGTAGTGGCCGTCTTGCCGTCGGCCTTCGCCCCCTTGCCCGACGGCTCCCGCTTTGCCTGGTCTGCCTTCCGCTTGGCTGCGGCTGCCAGCTCCTCCAGGTGAGCTGCCTGTTTCTGATAGCGCATCATGGATCCGGCCCAGTCGTTGAGGGCCTTGCGTGCCTCCTCGAACGACGCGTATGCCTTCTCTACCTTGGGCCGGAAGTCGTCCGAGAGCAGCTCACGGAACGCGGTAGCCGTTTTACCGCGCCAGGCACCCTTGTCCGCGCCCCGCAGCACACGTACTGCCTCGTCGAGCGCGGTGGTCGCCATCCTGAGGGTGTTCACCACGTCCGTCACCGCCTCGTGGTCACCGGGGCAGGGCACGAATCCGAGCGTGGGAAAGTCGTCAACGGTCGGGGTGGTCACTTTTGTTTCGCCACCTTGCTGAGCTGCCTGGCCAGCTCGTCATCCTGACCGGCGAACTTCTCCTCAATTCTGTCCAGTGCTTTGACAGCCTTGCCCGAGAACTTCTTCAGCTGCTTGATGCCGTAGTGCCAGTCGTCGCCGAAGGACTCCATGCGCTTTTCCAACTCGGAGGCACCCATGGCCCGTACGTCGACGGATGCCATCGCCTTGGCCGGCCTGGTCAGCAATTGGTCTATGTGGGCGAGGTTCTTACGGACACGCCGCAGCATCGCGTTGTCTATGTAGAGATCACTCATCAGTCCCCCGACTTTCCGTTACCTGTTAACGGCCTGGATCTCCTGGACCACCACGTCCTGCTCGGCGCCGAACGTCCCGTCAGGCAGGTCTCGTTCTCCGTTCACGCCGGTGCCGGTCCAGTGGATCTTCCATGTGACCGTGGCCTGTAGTTTGTACGAGCTGTCACCGGAGGACCTGAGGTACTTCACACCGCACGGCGGGGACTGATCAGCCTTGCCTTTGGCGTAGGGCTCGCCGATCGAGCCGTCTTTGTTGATCTGGCACGCGCCGGACGCAGGGTATGTGAGCGCGTCGTCCGTTCCTGGAGTGATCTCCAAGGAGACCGGCTCGGCGGTGGTCGTCGCCTCGATACCGAGGACGGGCACTCGCGCGGTGACGGACACCGGCTTGAATTTCGCTGTGTCCAGCCATGCCCAGGTCGGCAGGTTCACCTTCGTGGTGCCCGCGGGTGCCAGCTTCACCGTCGTCGACGGGACGCGGATCTCCCCGTAGGCGAGCTGGGCGAGTATCTCAGGGGTGATCGCATGAGGGATGTCAGCAGGCGGCTGGTCACCCTTGTCGACCCAGAAGATCGGCTTGTCGCAGTTGAGTGAGCCCGGAGCGCCGATCTGGCTCTCGGGGATGTAGGAATCCCACCAGTAGCCTTTGCCGGCCTTGTCCTTGTTGAAGTCCTTGTACGGGTGCCCGTCGACGTAGTGGTCACGCTGTTGCGCATCCCATTCGTACCCCGTCGACTCGGCTTCCCAGATCGGCGTCAGATACTTCTCAAGCTGTTCGGGTGTGTATTTCGGCGCGTAGTAGCAGGGCGGTGGGGTCCATGAACCGGCGGCTGTCACGGCGCCCGCAGACTGACCCGAGCCGTTCTTCGAGCGGTCGAAGACGATCACACCGCTGGCCGACGAGGCAAGCCTGTCCCCGTCAGCCTTCCCCGATGTGTGAGTGCTCGGACCATTGTCCGTGCTGCCGCCCCAGCCCGTGTCCGCATACGCGGGGTTGGCAGTCGTCAGGGCCAGCACAGCGACCCCTGCCGGCAGGGCCAGGGCGGTCCGCTGGATCAGGGCTGGCACTTGGCGCTTCCTCGCTGCGAGACGATGCGTTCGGTGATCCAGATGCCGCTCTTGTTCTTGTGCAGGTTGCTGGCGTAGATGACGTAACTGTTCTTCGTCACGGGTGTGACGTCGGTCTTACCGGTCTTCAGGTATTTGTTGAACGCCTTGCTCTGGTCCTCGCAGTACACCACTGCTGCGGTGCCGTCGTCTTTGACGGTCACGCTTTCGTTGTAGTAGCGCGTGACGCCGGTCGTGCGAGCTTCGTGGTCCACGTATTCCTGAATGTACTTCTGGCTCCCGGCCGCTGCCGTGCCCTCGGAGTAGAAGCGATACGCCGGATCAAGCGGCTTCTGCTTCGCGATGGCCATGTCGACGGCTTTGATCCGCTGCTCGGCGTCACTCAGCACCGCGTCCTTGTCCGGGTTGCCCGTCTTGCTCCACTCGAACTCGTAGGAGACGTCCGACGGCAGGACGATCTTGGGACGGTCGGTAGTCGTCGAGGCCGGTGCCGAGGGCGTCCCCGACCTGTTGCTACCGACGTCCGCACCTGCGATCTTGCCGTTGTTCTCGGAACCGCCACCTCCGCCTCCGCATGCGGTGAGTAGCAGAGCCGCGGATGCGGTGAGCGCGGCTGTCACGAGCCGGGCGGGGCGGTTCACTGTGGGCTCCCGTCGAGGTGGGGGTAGCTGGAGCGAACCAACGTTATCCGTGAGGCTTGGTGACATACCAGCCAGATTCTCGTCAAGATCCAGTAAGCCCGGGAACGGTCGGAGATCCGCACGGCCCGGAACACCCTTCAGTGGCAGGCACGTTCGTCGCCCCGTCCCTCGACGTCCCGCCCGCCGACGCGCTCACGGACAGGAATCCGGCTTCCTCGGCTACCGGGTCGAAGTCCCGTGGAGGCGCCCCGGCGCTGCGGTTGCGAAGATCCCGCGATAGGTGCTGGGACCCGTCGCGGGGGTGACAGGGTCACAGTTGGGAGTGAGACATCGATCACCCGCATTCGTGGTCACCACCAGCGGGGTGCGGCCCGAACCGAATTCCCGGGGAGAGGGCTGTGTCTTCCCGACGCCGACGGGGCAGGCCGTGTGCGGCCCGGAGCTGGGGGAAGCTCTGCCACCAGGGCTCGCCGAGACGACTCTGGCCGCGCGTGGCGGCGATGACCGGAGCGCCGCCCAGGTCCTCGCGAACCGGTCCGGCCGGCCGGGTGTTCAGCCCGCGTTGAGTTCCGTCAGTTCCGCCAGGGGCAGGGTGTGCTGGGTGTGCAGGACCTTGGCGCGCAGGTAGCGGACGTTGTGGGCGGTGCTGAAGACGCCGGTCGGGACGCGGTCGCGGACGGTGATGCCGAGGGTGCGCAACTGCTCGGCCTTGTCGGGGTTGTTGGAGAGCAGGTCCAGCTCGCCGTGGCCGAGGGCCTGGAGCATCTGGGCGGCGGCGGTGTAGTCGCGGGCGTCCTCGGGCAGGCCGAGGGCGGCGTTCGCCTCGTAGGTGTCGAGGCCCTGGTCCTGGAGGGCGTACGCGTCGAGCTTGTTGTAGAGGCCGATGCCGCGGCCCTCCTGGCGCAGGTACAGCAGGACGCCGCCGCGCTCGGCGATGCGTTCGACGGCCTCGCGCAGCTGGGGTCCGCAGTCGCAGCGGGCCGAGCCGAAGACGTCGCCGGTGAGGCACTCGGAGTGCAGGCGGACCAGCGGGAGGGTGCCCGGTGCGGGCTCGCCCAGGACGACGGCGACGTGTTCCTGACCGTCGGTCAGGCCGTGGAAGGTGACGAGTTCGGCGTTGACGCTGTAGCCGTCGGTGAAGCGCAGCGGGACCCGGACGCGGGCGCGCTGGGTGGCGGCGGGGAAGTCGGTCATCGGGGTCTCCAGTGTCCGGGTGCAGGACGGCTGTCCCGTGCGGGACGCGTGCTCCTGCTTCAGATTTGAAGCAGATCCACGGCTGGAACCATACCCCATGCTTTAAATTTGAAGCAACAGGTTTCCGGGCGGCCCGCGAAATCGGGGTTCACGAACCGGAACACGGCGACGACGAGCGCCGCCGCCACGGCACCTCGTCGGAGGTCGGCCGCGGCTTCTCGTCCCCCTCCAGCGCCCGCGCGATCACGGAGCTGATCTCCTCCAGCTGCGTGACCTGCTCCTCGGAGAGGTGGTCGAACACCGCCGCGCGCACCGTCTCCACGTGCCCGGGCGCCGTGCGCTCCAGGGCCGCCATGCCCTTGTCCGTCAGGATCGCGAAACTGCTCCGCTTGTCCCACTGGCAGTCCTCGCGCCGGATCAGCCCGTCCTTCTCCAGCCGGGTCACGGCGTAGGTCAGCCGGCTTCGGGTGATCTTGGACCTGGCGGCGAGATCGGTCATCCGCAGCTTGCGCTCCGGTTCCTCGGAGAGGTTGGCCAGAATGCCGTAGTAGAGGTGCGGCATGCCGGCGTCCTGCTGGAGCTGGCGGTCGATCGCGTCCTCCAGGAGGTGGGTCGCCGCCATGAACGCGCGCCAGGCGCGCTGCTCCTTCGGCGTGAGCCAGCGAGTCGTCATGGGACCAGTGTAGGTTTGTTTCAAACTTTAACCAAGCGTCCGGTTCACACCCCGCCGACCGTCGAGAGTGGTCCAGCCGACCGCCGAGAGTGGTTCCGCCGACCGCGGGAGTGGTCCCGCCCGCCGCCGAGAGTGAGCGCGTCCGATGCCGTACCCCCACGTCCTGCTGTCCGCCGCCGTCTCCCTGGACGGCTACCTCGACGACACCGGCCCCGAACGGCTGCTGCTCTCCTCGCCGGCCGACTTCGACCGGGTCGATGAGGTGAGGGCCGGCTCCGACGCCATCCTGATCGGCGCCGGCACGATCCGCGCGGACAACCCACGGCTCCTGGTGTACTCCGAGGCCCGCCGTGCCGCCCGGATCGCCGCCGGCCGGCCCGAGTACCCCCTCAAGGTCACGGTCACCGCGACCGGCGACCTCGACCCGGGCGCGAAGTTCTGGCACACGGGCGGCGACAAGCTCGTCTGCACGACCGACTCGGGCGCGGAGCGGGCGGCCGCCCTGGGCATCGCCGCCGACATCGTCCCGCTGGGCCCCGAGCTCGACTGGCCCGCGCTGCTGACCCACCTCCACGACGTCCGCGGTGTGGCCCGCCTGATGGTGGAGGGCGGCGGCACCGTCCACACCCAGCTGCTCCAGCGGGGCCTGGCCGACGAGCTCCAGCTGGTCCTCGCCCCGGTCTTCGTGGGCGACCCGAAGGCGCCGCGCCTGTTCGGTCCCGGCGGCTACCAGGCCGGACGGCTGCGCCTGGTGGAGACCCGCCGTATCGAGGACGTCGTCCTGATGCGCTACGAGCCCACCGCCCCCGGCGCGGGCGGCTCAGTGTCCGCCGCCGACCGCCACTGGCTGCGGCTCGCGTGCGAGCTGGCGGCCCAGTGCCCGCCCTCGGCGACGGCGTTCAGCGTCGGCGCGGTGGTGGTCGCCGCCGACGGCACGGAACTGGCCCGCGGCCACTCCAGGGAGGCGGGCGACCCGGTGGCCCACGCGGAGGAGGCGGCCCTCGCCAAGATCGACCCCGCCGACCCCCGGCTGGCCACGGCCACCGTCTACACCAGCCTGGAGCCCTGCACCCACCGCGCCTCCCGTCCCCACCCCTGCGCGGAGCTGATCCTCGGCGCGGGTGTGCGCCGGGTGGTCACGGCCTGGCGCGAGCCGGACACGTTCGTGCGGGCGGCGGACGGGACGGGGATGCTGCGGGAGCGGGGGGTGTCGGTGGTGGTCCTGGCCGAGTACGAGGCCCTGGCCAAGGCGCCGAACGCGCACCTGGAACGGCCCCGCGGCTAGGCCTCCGCGCGGCGGCGCTCGTAACCCGTGTGACTCGCACTCTTCGGATGGCGTATGCTGGTGTCACCGACGCGGGGTGGAGCAGCTCGGTAGCTCGCTGGGCTCATAACCCAGAGGTCGCAGGTTCAAATCCTGTCCCCGCTACTGAAACTCAGGGCCGGAATCCAGATCACGGATTCCGGCCCTGAGGCGTGTCCGGGCGCGTGTTTCTTGAATGCGTGGTCAACTCGACCGTTTTTGGCCGGTCGTGGCAGGTAAGTCCACCCTGTGGAAGCTTAATGATCAAGGCGAATGGCTTGGAATCTTACCTCCGGGTCTATTAACGTTCGATAACGCAGCGCGGTCGTCCCAGCCGTCACCCGAGATGGCTCCGTGCGCACGCGCCGAATCCCGTCAAGGGAACCGGGGAACCACCACCTTGGGGTGAATCGCACGGCTGCCGCCGAGTACGAATCGGTCGGTATACGCGCGTAGGAGACCTTCCTGCTCCGAACCCGTCAGCTAACCCGGTAGGCGGCGGAAGGAAAGGAGTGCGCCCGCGTGGCGTCCAACCGGCCTGCTCCGACAGCCCCGTTCGTGCCCAGCCAGCGGCAGCCCGACACCTTCGGTTACGGCACCTACCGCACCGACGAGGGCCCCTGGGAGGAGTGGAACCCCACCGAGGAGTCCCTCGCCCCCGAGCGCGGCCGGCACCGGATCGCCAAGCAGCGCGGCGGCGGACTCGCCCGCAGCTCCACGGTCCTCGGCGTCGGTGTCATCGCCGCCGTCGGCGCGGGCGGCATGGCCAGCGCCAACACCGGCCACCCGCCGGTCTCCATCTCCCTGCCGGACCTGCCCTCCGTCGACTCCCTGCTGGGCGACGGCGGCGGCCACCAGGCCACGCAGACGGCGCTGAGCAGCGTCACCACGACGGCCGCCACGGACGGGGACTCCTCGTCCGACGCCGGCGAGGCGCTGCGCAGCCGCATCATCGCCCAGGCCGAGCGGCAGCAGAACCAGCTGGACACCAAGGCCGGCGCCAAGGCCGTGGCCGCCGCCGACAGGGCGCTGGCCGCCGCGGAGGCGAAGGCGGAACAGGCCGCGGCCGCCAAGGCCGGCGCCGCCAAGGAGAAGGCGGTGGCCGCCGCCGCGCAGAAGGCCGAGCAGGCCCGGATCGCGGCGCTGGCCAAGCAGTACACGCTGCCGGTCGTGTCGTACACGATCACCGGCACCTTCGGTCAGGCCGGCTCCATGTGGTCCTCCGGCTACCACACCGGCCTCGACTTCGCCGCGCCCACCGGCACGCTGATCAAGGCCGTCCACGGCGGCACGATCACCGAGGCGGGCTGGGCCGGCTCCTACGGCTACCGCACGATCCTCACCCTCGACGACGGCACCGAGCTGTGGTTCTGCCACCAGTCGTCGATCGGCGTCAAGGTCGGCCAGAAGGTCGCCACCGGCGACGTCATCGGCCGCGTGGGCGCCACCGGCAACGTCACCGGCCCGCACCTCCACCTCGAGGTCCACCCCGGCGGCCAGCCCACCGGCATCGACCCGATGACCTGGCTGCGTGGCAAGGGCCTCAACCCCTGACGCACCTCCACCGGCCCCGGCGGGCCTCCCGCTTTTACGAGAACTTCGTACTGCCTGGGATGGCCCGCCTGCCGCGCCGCGTTGGAATGGAGCATGACTGCTTCTTCCGCATCCCCTGTCCTCCGTAAGCTCGGCGCCTCCGACCTGGAGGTGTTCCCGCTCGCCCTCGGCGGCAACGTCTTCGGCTGGACCGCCGACGAGGCCACCTCCTTCGCCGTCCTCGACGCGTACACCGCCGCGGGCGGCAACTTCGTCGACACCGCCGACTCCTACTCCGCCTGGGTCGAGGGCAACCAGGGCGGCGAGTCCGAGACGATCATCGGCAAGTGGCTCAAGGCGCGCGGCAACCGCGACGACGTGGTCGTCGCGACTAAGGTCAGCCAGCACCCCGCGTACCAGGGTCTGTCGGCCGCCAACATCAAGGCCGCCGCCGACGCGTCCCTGCGCCGCCTCGACACCGACCACATCGACCTCTACTACACCCACTTCGACAAGCCCGAGGTACCGGTGGAGGAGATCATCGGAGCGCTGGACGAGCTGGTGCGCGCCGGCAAGGTCCGGCACATCGCCGCGTCCAACATCAGCGCCGAGCGGCTCCAGGAGTCCCTGGACTTCTCCGACCGCGAGGGCCTGGCCCGGTACGTGGCCCTCCAGCCGCACTACAACCTGGTCTCCCGCGACACCTACGAGGGCCCCCTCCAGGACCTCGCCTCCCGTACCGGCCTCGCCGCGGTCCCGTACTTCGCCCTCGCCTCCGGTTTCCTCACCGGCAAGTACCGCCCCGGCACGACGGTCGACAGCGCCCGGGCGGGCGGCGCCGCCAAGTACCTGGAGTCCGAGCGCGGCCAGCGGGTGCTGGTGGCCCTGGACGAGATCGCCGAGGCCCACGCGGCGCCCGTCCCGGCGGTCGCCCTGGCCTGGCTGGCGGCCCAGCCCACCGTCACGGCCCCCATCGCCTCGGCCCGCACGGTGGAGCAGCTCCCGGCCCTCCTCGCCGTGGCGGACCTGACCCTGACGGAGGAGGAACTGCAGAAGCTGACGCGGGCTTCGGCCTGACGGCGACGGCGCACCGCTACGGCGACCGCGACGGGGCGGTGGCCCGGCTGCCCTCCGCCCCCGGTCCTCTCCCCGGGGGCGGCTGCATGTGCCGGTGCCGCGGGGTCGGCCGCGCGCCCCGGCGGCGCACGGTACGTGCACGACGGGCGTCCCGGTGGTGCCGGGCCGGCCCCCGCCTTCCCCCGGCCCCTACGACCGGTACGGGTTGTAGGGCGTGGACGGCAGGGGTGTCGCGCCGTACCACGCCGGGGCTCCGGGGAGCGGTGTGACCGGGTAGCCGTAGCCCGTGCCCGACGTGCGGGACGCGTACTCCAGGGCGGGGCGGGCGAGTTCGCGGCGGCTCCACAGTTCGGTCAGCAGTTCCCGTTCCCGTACGACGAAGTCGGCCCCCGCCCGTCCCCGCTGCCCCCGGCGCCGCAGCTGCGCGAGTGTCGTCGCGTACTCCTCGTACTCGGCGACCGCCCGCCCGGCGGGCTTCCCGAAGTGGTACGCGGCGTACTCCCGGGCGATCTGCCGGGCCCGCATCGACCCGAGGACGAACGGCTCGGCCACCCCCAGCCACCCCGCGTACACGTACGCCGGCAACTCCTCCCGCACCGTCCGCAGCTCCCGCTGCCGGGTCCACACCGCCAGCCAGGTCAGCAGCCCGAACAACGGCACCATGAACATGCCGTACACGGCGAAGAACCCGAACTGCCCGAAGGTCGAGGACCCGTTCCAGAGCGCGTGCATGCTCATCGCGAGCAGCAGCCCGCACACCGGCACCAGCACGCGCCGCGCCCGCTGCCGTTCCCCGGAGAGCGCGGCGATGCCGAAGCCGATCCCGGTGAGGACGGTGAACAGGGGGTGCGCGAAGGGCGACATGACGATGCGCACGAAGAAGGTGGCGGCGGTGACGGAGGCGATCCCGCGGTCACCGGTCAGCTGGTCGGTCCCGAAGGCGGTACCGAGGTAGAGGATGTTCTCGGTGAACGCGAACCCCGTGGCGGTGACCCCGGCCACCACCACCCCGTCCACGATCCCGGTGAAGTCCCGTCTGCGGAAGAGGAAGACCAGCAGCACGGCCGCGGCCTTCGCGGACTCCTCGACGATCGGCGCTATCACGGTCGCCCCGAGCGTGTCCGCGCCGCTCGGATCCGCGGTCGCCGTCGCTATCCAGTGGGTCGCGAAGCTGTTGGCGACGATGGCTATCAGCGCGGCCGCGCAGGCACCCCAGGCGAAGGCGAACAGCACGTTCCGCCAGGGGCCCGGCTGCACGCGGTCGAGCCACCGGAAGGCGCCCACCAGCAGCGGCACGGGCAGCACGGCGAGCCCGAGCCCGACGAGGAACCCCTCGGTCCCCGTCTGTTCCCGTACCAGCGCGAGGATGACGAGCCCGGAGACGGCCAGCAGCGTGCCCAGCGCCCCGTACCGCACCCAACGCCGCTGCCACCAGCGAGGATGCCGCAGCCCTTCGTCGGCGGGATGCGGCGGGTACTGCGGGTACGGCGGGTACTGCGGCGGGGAGGTGGCCACGGCATCGACCCTAACGAGGTGACTCCAGTCGGTGCTGCTCGCTCGGCCGCACCCGATGCTGTACGCGACGGAAGAGCAGATCGTTCACCACATGTCCCTTGTCCAGCCCCTGACCCTCGAAACGGGTCAGCGGCCGGTACGGCGGACGTGGCGCGAAACCGCCGTCGGCCTGCGTGTTCTCGAAGTCGGGGTGCGCTTCGAGCACGTCGAGCATCTGCTCGGCGTACGGCTCCCAGTCCGTCGCGCAGTGTACGGTCGCCCCCGGCTTCAGCCTGGTCGCGGCGAGGTCGAGGAACTCGGGCTGGATCAGCCGCCGCTTGTGGTGCCGCTTCTTCGGCCAGGGGTCGGGGAAGTAGACGCGCAGCCCGTCGAGCGAGTCGGGCCTGAGCATCTCCCGGAGCAGGATGATCGCGTCGCCGTTGCCGACCCGGACGTTGGACAGCCCCTGCTGGTCGGCGAGGTTGAGCAGGTTGCCCTGCCCCGGCGTGTGCACGTCCACGGCGAGGATGTTGACGCCCTGGTCCTCGGCGGCCATCTGCGCGGTGGCCTCGCCCATCCCGAACCCGATCTCCAGCACCACCGGGTTGCCGTTGCCGAACAGCTCGTCGAGGTCGATGACCCGCTGCCCGTCGATGTCCAGCCCCCACTTGGGCCACAGCCGCTGGAGCGCGTCGGCCTGCCCGGCGGTCACCCTGCTGCGGCGCGGCTGGAAGCTGCGGATCCGCCGCTCGAAGTGCGACCCGGCGGGATCGGCCCTGGGTCCGTCCGGGAACCGCGGCTCCCCCTTGGCCCGGGTGTGCCGGACGGACACCCCGGGGGTGTGGTGGGAGCCGGGGCCGGGGACGGTCCCGGCGGGCTGGGGGGCTTCGGGGGCATTGAGGGAGTCAGACACAGTGCATCCGATTTTACGGCCCGTACCCGCCGTGGCCGGGCCCCGTGCGGGAGTCACACCGAACCCAGCATCTCCAGCGCCCGCCGTGCCACCTCCCGCCCGATCGGCAGCGAGGCCGTCGCCGCGGGCGAGGGTGCGTTCAGCACGTGCACCGCGCGCGGCCCCTCCTTGATCAGGAAGTCGTCGACGAGCGTCCCGTCCCGCAGCACGGCCTGCGCCCGCACCCCGGCCGCCGCCGGCACCAGGTCGTCCTGGGCCACGGCGGGCAGCAGCCGCCGTACGGCCTTGGTGAACGCCTTCTTCGACACCGACCGGCGCAGTTCCCCGCCCCCGTACCGCCAGTGCCGGCGCGCCAGCGTCCACGAGCCCGGCCAGGCCAGCGTCCCGGCGACCTCCCGGGGCCGGACGACGCCCCAGCCGTACCCCTCGCGGGCCAGCGCCGGCACCGCGTTGGGCCCGATGTGGACACCGCCGTCGATCCCGCGCGTGAGGTGCACCCCGAGGAACGGGAACGCCGGGTCCGGCACCGGGTACACCAGCCCACGCACCAGCTCCGGCCGGGCCAGCTCGTAGTACTCGCCGCGGAACGGCACGATCCGCATGCCCGGCTCGTCGCCGGTCAGCCGCGCGAGCTCGTCGCAGTACAGCCCGGCGCAGTTCACCAGCACGCGCGCGCGTACGACGTCGCCGCGCGAGGTGAGCACGGCCACGCCCCGCTCCGGGCGCCGGTCCACCCGGACGACCCGGGCGCCGTACCGGATGTCGGCCCCCGACGCCGCGGCGAGCTGCCGCGCGACGCCCACGAAGTCGCAGACCCCGGTGGTCCCCACGTGTATGGCGGCCAGCCCCCGCACCTCGGGCTCGTACTCGCCGATCTGGGCGGCCCCCAGTTCGCGCACCGGTATGCCGTTCTCCCGGCCGCGCTGGACGAGCGCGTGCAGCCGGGGCAGCTCGGCCCGCTCGGTGGCGACGATCAGCTTGCCGGTGACGGCGTGGGCGATGCCGTACTCCGCGCAGAACTTGACCATCTCGGCGGCGCCCTCGACCGCGTACCGGGCCTTCAGCGACCCGGGCCGGTAGTAGATCCCGCTGTGGATGACCCCGCTGTTCCGCCCGGTCTGGTGCCGGGCGGCCCCGGCCTCCTTCTCCAGCACCGTGACCCGGGTCCCGGGCGCGGCGCGGGTGATCGCGTACGCCGTGGACAGCCCGACGATCCCCCCACCGACGACGAGCACGTCACAGTCGTAAGCAATCCCGGCGCGCACCTGCACCACCTCCCACATCGATAGTGCACTGCGCCACTGACAGTCACTTCAAACGCACGCGATTGCGCGACAAGCCCCCACGCACCCGCACCCGCCCGATCACATGAACCCGGCAGACGTTGAGGCGCCCCTCACGCAGGCGCCATCAACAACGGCCGCGCCCGCTCGCGCAGCTCCACCACCCGCGGCTCGTCCCCGTACGGTTCCAGCCGGTGCAGCAGATCCTTCACGTACTCGGTGGTCCGCGCCGACGAGATCCGCCCCGCCACCTCCACGGCCCGCACCCCCTGCTCGCACGCGGCGTCGAGGTTCCCGGACTCCAGTTCGGCCACGGCGGACACGACCAGCCGCAGCCCGTGCGACCGCACGAACTCCTCCGTCGGCTTCGACAGCGCCTGCTCCGTGAACCTGCGCACCTGGCGCGGCGCCTTCAGGTCCCGGTAGCACTCGGCGGCGTCGGCGGCGAACCGGTCGTAGCCGTAGAAACCGAGCCACGAGGGATCGTTGTCCCCCTCGCGCGCCCGTTCCAGCCAGCCCTCCGCGGCCTTCAGCGCGGCCCCCGCGGCCGGGGCGTCGCCCGCGCGCGCGTGGGCCCGCGCCTCGACCAGCCGGAAGAAGCTCATGGTCCGCGCGGTCGCCAGCCCCCGGTTGCGTTCGACCGCGGCCTGCGCGAGGTCCACGCCCTCGTCGCCGAACCCGCGGTACGTCGCCTGCAACGACATCGATGCCAGCACGTACCCGCCGAGCGGTACGTCCGCGGCCGCGCGGGCGAGCCGCAGGGCCTGGATGTAGTACCGCTGCGCGGCCTCCTGCTGACCGGTGTCGAACGCCATCCACCCGGCCAGCCGCGTCAGCTCGGCACTCGCCCCGAACAACGCCCGCCCGACCTCGTCGGAGTACGCGCCGAGCAGCAGCGGTGCCGCCTCCACCCGTAAACACTCCGGCACCATCGAGGAACGCCAGTCACCGCCGCCGTACTTGGAGTCCCAGCGCCTGGCGTCCTCGGCGGCCTCCCGCAGTTTCTGCACATCGCTGTGGCCGACTTTGAGCGGTGCGCCCGCACCCTCGGCGCCGATCGCCTCGCGCGCGACCGAACTGTCGGCGGGGGTTATCAGCCAGCGCGAGGCAGGCGTTGCGTATGCGCTCACTGCGAACGATCCGGCCAGCGACTGCCAGATGCCGCCGGTACCTGCCCGGCGGCCGGCCAGGTCGAGACGGTACAGGTCCGTCGCGGACCGCACCGCCTGTCCGACGTCCCTGGGGAAGGCGAGGCCCACTTCGGGCGCGGGATCCGCGTCCGCCAGGCCGATCTCGTGGAGCGGCACCGGGCGGCCGAGCTTCTGGCCGATCGCGGCGGCGATGAGGTGCGGCGCGGCACCCTGCGGCACCATGCCCTTCGACACCCAGCGCGCCACCGACGTCTTGTCGTAGCGAAGAGTCAACCCGCGTTGCGCGCCAAGGTCGTTGACGCGTCGTGCGAGTCCTGCGTTGCTGATTCCCGCGAGGGCGAGAACGGCGCCGAGCTTTTCGTTCGGCCCGCGTTGCTCCCTGGACATGCGCCACCCCTCGACACAGACGGCTGCCGCGCTGGCATAACCACGCGGCATTCGTAAACCCAGCGTAGTTCGCCGCATCCCAAGCGTTAAGGGGCATTGTTCCGGATGGCGGGATTGTGGTCCGTACGCGAGTGCGGCCCATATACGCACCGTGCACGGCCTGTCGCGCCGTGCCCCCGCCGTGTGGCCGTGCGCCCGCCCGTGCGCTCTTCTCCGGCCATGGGGGGAGCGGTTCCATGGTTTCTGCGTGGGTCGGCCCGCTGTACTGGATCCAGCGGGCTGGGGGACACCGCCACCTTCATCCCCGCGGGTGGCGGACCGGTCCGGGAGGCGATGCCCGCCTCCCGGACTGTGCGTGTCCCGACACGCGCGCGTGTGATGCGCAAAGCATGTACGGAGCGTGCGCAAGCCCCCGCGGCCTTCGCCGATTTGGCCGAAAATCGACCCCGCCCTTCGTGGGTGATCAACGCTCCTACCATGGGAATTGAGGGCGCGAAGGGCGTTCTGGGGGAGCGTTCAGGGGGCGCATTCACGTCGCAGTTGACCTGCGCCCCACGGCGGTTCGCCTCTTCCGCGGCATTCGCATGCGCCCTCTCCTGCGACAACTCCGCGACGCCCGACGGGGATCAAAGGCACCCCCGCCGTCCCTACGAAGCGAGCCGTTCATGGCAGCATGGGGACCCGGTTCGTACCGTGCATGGTTGTCCACAGCCTGTGGAGGCGTCGATGCGGTGGTTGGTGGGATGGAGCAGCACCGCCTCCGGTGCCGCCACGATCGGCTCCGCCGGCGCCCTGGGGTACGACGGCGAGACCGTCCACCCGGTCGGCTCCATGCTGCTGTGGGGCGACCCCGACCCGCTCTGGGCGGTCGGCGACTGGCGTCCCGACGAGGTTCGGGTGATCAAGGCCGACGGACCGAACCGCATCGCCGTCCTCGGCACCTGCGGCGCCACCGACGAGGAGCTGCGCCTCGGCCTCTTCACGGCGCGCGGGGGCGCACTCCGGCATCTGACCGCCTGGCCCGGCAGCTACACGGCCGTCGTCCAGGTCGGCCGCCGGATCACCGTCTGCGGCGACCTCGCGGGCGCCCGCCCGGTCTTCCACAGCTCCTGGGCCGGTGGTACCGCCTACGCCACGGCCGCGCTGCCGCTCGCCGACCTCATCGAGGCCAACCTCGACTACGGCCACCTCGCCGCGCTGCTCGCCGCCCCCGACGTACCGGCCGCGCTGCACGACTCCACGCCCTACGAGGGCGTACGGCGCGTTCCGCCGGGGCATGCGCTGATCCTGCGCGCCGGGGCGCGCGAGGTCGCGGGGTACGAGCAGGTCACCTCGCTGGCCGTCGCGGCACCCTCCGCCGACCCCGACAGCGCGGTGGACGCGGTACGGGACGCGCTCGTAGAAGCCGTACGCGCACGGCTGTCGGCGCCCCGGCACGTCCCGGACATCGACCCCGGTCCGGTCCCCGGAATGGGCCCCGCCGAGCGGCGGGCGGCCCGCGGGATGCCGGTGCCCGGCATCGGCGCGGATCTCTCCGGCGGCCCGGCGTCCGGGACCCTCGCCCTGCTCGCCGCCGGGCTGCCCGGCATGCCCGGCACCGTTCTCGGCCACGGCACGGGCGCCGGCGAACGCCTCCTCGCCGTCACCTTCAACGACCTCGCCGTGGCCGGCCGCGAGTCGGAAGTCGAACGGGCCGGAACCCTGGCGGCCAACCCGCGTCTGCACCACGTGGTGGTGACCGGCGGCGAGGAGATCCTCCCGTACGCCGACCTGGACGGTCCCCTGACCGACGAACCCGGGCCGTCCCTGGTCTCCGCGGCCCGGCACCGCGCCCGGCTCGCCGCGGGCAGCGCCGACCACTTCACCGGCTACGGCGCCCGCCAGGTCCTGGACGCGCACCCCGCCCGCCTCGCCGACCTCCTGATGGACCGCAAGCGGCGCCACCTGGTCCGCCCGGTGGCCGCGCTCGCCAAGGCCGACGGCTCGGTGATGGTCCCCGCGCGCGTGTACGGCGCGGCGCGCAAACTGGCGCGTACGCCGTACCGCGCGGGCGTCGAGTCCCTCGCCGAACGCCTGCTCAGACGCCGCTTCGACGACCCCGGAGGCGCCGTCGGGGCGTCCCTGGCGGCGCTCACGTGGGCGAGACCCGGCCCCGCGGCGCGCTGGCTGACAGGTGAGGCCCTGGCAGAAGTATCGGTTCTGCTCCAGGGCTCGGCGAACCGCTCCGGCGTCGGCCCCGGGCAACGCCCCGGAGACTACCGCGCGCGTGCGGTGCTGGCCCGGCACGCGGCCGACATCCGGGTGCTGGAACAGGCCGCCGAGATCCGCTCCCAGCGGCTGCACGCGCCCTTCCTCGACAACCAGGTGGTCCGCGCCTGCCGCGCCCTCCCCGAGGCGCTGCGCGTCCAGCCGGGCGCCCGCGCGGCCATCCTCCGCATGGTCCTGGAGGGCGCCGGCGTCACCGACCTCCCGCCGGGCTGGGGCGCCCCCTCGCACGCGTCCTCCGCGGCGGCCACCCGTACCGGGCTGCGCGTGGCGGTCGACGAACTGATCGAACTCTTCTCCACGCCGTTGCTGGCGCAGGCCGGGCTGGTGGAGGCACGGGTGGTCCGCAAGGCGCTGCGCGCCGCGGCGGCGGGCGAGCCGCTGCCGCTGGACGGGCTGGCCGACCTGGTCTCCCTGGAGCTGTGGCTGCGCCGGCTCCTCTCCCGCCGGGGCACCTGCTGGACCGGCACCCCGGCCCGCGCGCGTGCGGTGCCGGCGGGGATCCGACCGATGCGGGGGGCCCTGGCCTCGGGGGCGTGACCCTGCGGGGGCCGGGGGGCCGGTGGGGCGGCGTCGGCGGTTGTCCGGCCGCGAGCCGGCGGGAGTCGCTCACGCCCGTGCGGCGGCAGCCACGTATCGGATACGGCCCCGTGCCTCCGACGGGGCGCTGTCGGCTGTGTCTCGTCGACCGTGGGCGGGCCGTGCCTTCCCGAGTGCCCGAAGGCATGGGGCCCAGGCGGCACGGGCGGGTGCGGCGGCAGGCGGATATCGGATGGGACCCCGTGCCTTCGACGGGGTGCTGTCCGGCCGTGTCCCGTCGAGCCGCGGGCGGTCGTGCTTCTCCGAGTGCCCGAAAGGCATGGGAGGTGCCCCAGGCGGCACGGGTCGGTGCGACCGGTGCCCCGTCGGCGCTGGTGAGCGTCCCCCGGCCCGGGCGGCCTTTCGACACCCCGCGTTCGAAACTCCGTGACCCCGCTTCCCGGCCCGGTGACAATGACCCGGTGCGGTACCGAATCCTGGGCGTGGCCCGAGCCAGCGACGACCAAGGGGTGACCGTACCCGTCGGCGGCCCCCGGGTCCGGGCCCTGCTCACCGCCCTCGCCCTGCATCCCGGCCGCAGCCTCACCCCGGAAGCCCTCGTCGGGGAGATCTGGGCGGCCGACGAGACCCTGCCCCAGGACGCCCCCGCCGCCCTCCAGGCCCTCGTCGGACGCCTGCGCAGGGCGTTGGGCAGGGACAGCGTCGCCTCCACCCCCGGCGGTTACCGGCTGACCGCCACCGAGGACGACATAGACCTGCACGTCTTCGAGCGGCGGGTACGCGAGGGCACGGAAGCCCTGGCCACGGGCGACACCGCGACGGCCCACCGCGTCCTCACCGAGGCCCTCGCCCTGTGGCACGGGCCCGCCCTCGCCGACCTCCCCGACCGTGCGACGGCCGCCGCCCGGCCCGAAGCGCTCCGCCTGGACGCCACCAGGGCCCGCGCCGACGCCGCCCTCGCCCTCGGCCGTGCCCGCGACGTCCTACCGGAGCTGACCGAGCTGACCACGGCCCACCCGTACGACGAACCGCTGCACGCCCTCCTCATCCGTGCGCTGCGCGACACCGGCCGCCCGGCGGACGCCCTCGCCGCCTACGAGACCGCCCGCCGCACCCTCGCCGACGGCCTCGGCACCGACCCGGGACAGGAACTCCGGGACCTGCACGCGTCGTTGCTGACACAGGAGCCCACCCTGCTCCCCGCGCCCCCGCCCCGCACCGGCAACCTCCGTCCGCGCCTTACCTCTTTCGTGGGCCGGGAACCCGAGCTGGAAGCCATCCGTTCCGAATTGCACAGGGCCCGTCTCGTCACCCTCACCGGACCGGGCGGCTCCGGAAAGACCCGTCTCGCCGAGGAGGCCGCCGTCCGGCTCCCACAGGCCTGGCTGGTCGAGCTCGCCCCGCTCGACCGGCCGGAGGCGGTGCCAGGCGCGGTGGTCAGCGCGCTCGGTCTGCGCGAGACCGTGCTCATGACCAACGAACTGGCGAACCCGGGGGCCGACCCCACAGCCCTGCTCATCGAGTACTGCGCCCGCCGCAGCCAACTCCTGATCCTTGACAACTGCGAACACGTCATCGAAGCGGCGGCCGCCCTCGCCGAGACCCTGCTCACTCACTGCCCCGGGCTCACGATCCTCGCCACCAGCCGGGAGCCCCTGGGCGTCCCGGGTGAGTGGGTGCGCCCGGTCGAGCCCCTCGCCCCCGAGCAGGCGCACCGCCTCTTCGAGGAGCGCGCAGCCACCGTCCGCCCCGGCACCGGCGCCGAGCCGGGGTACGCGGCGGCGGTCGGCGAGATCTGCCGGCGCCTGGACGGACTGCCGCTCGCCATCGAGCTCGCGGCGGCCAGGCTGCGGCTGCTGACGCCCCGGCAGATCGCGGACCGCCTCGACGACCGCTTCCGGCTGCTCACCTCCGGCAGCCGCACGGTCCTGCCCCGCCAGCAGACGCTGCGCGCGGTCGTCGACTGGTCCTGGGACCTGCTCGACGAGCGGGAGCGGACGGTCCTGTGCGAGGTCTCCGTCTTCGCGGGCGGCTGGGACCTCGCGGCGGCGGAGGCCGTGTGCACCGGCCCCGCGGCGGACCTGATCGGGGCTCTCGTCGACAAGTCCCTGATCGTCGCCACCCCGGACGTACCACGGGTGCTCGACGGCGCCGCCGGTGACAGCGTCCCCGGAGCCATGCGCTACCGCACCCTGGAGACCATCCACGAGTACGCCGTGGAACGCGCCGCGGAGCGGCCCGGACTGCGCGCCGCGGCGGAGCAGCGGCACCGGGCGTGGGTGCGCGCGCTGGTGACGCAGGCGGAGCCGAAACTGCGCTCCGCGGAGCAACTCCCCTGGATCCGCCGCCTGGAGACCGACCTGGACAACATCCGTGCCGCCGTCGCCCGCGCGGTGCGCGCGGGCGACGAGGCGGAGGCGGGCGCGATCGTCTTGGCCGTCTGCTGGTTCTGGTGGCTGCGCAACTACCGTCAGGAGGCGATGGCCTCGGTGCGTGCGGTGCTGTGCCTCGGCGTCGCCCGGGACGCCCTGCCGAAGGACGCGGGACCGGACGAACTGCGGGTGTTCGCCGACACGGCCGACCCGATCGGCGCCCTGCTGGCCACCACCGAGGACGCCGAGGCCGGGCACCCGCTGCGCGAGCTGCGCATGGACCTGCGGCTGTTCCACCTCTTCCTGATGTCCGAGTCCGACCCCACGGACTTCCTGACGGACCAGCGCCTCCGGCCGTACCTCGCCCGGGTACGGGCCGCCTACGAGCGCGGCGGGCCCCGGGCCGCGCGGCTGCCCGGCCTCATCTGGCCGCTGACGGCCTGGTACCTGGGCGGCCCGGTGGACATCGGCCCCGACATGGCCGCCGTCGTCGCCAACTGCCGGGCCCACGGCGGGGACTGGGAGGTCGGCGTCACGCTGATGTACCGCGCCCATGTCCGGGTCGACTCACCGGGGAATCTCCGGGGCATCGACGAGGACCTGGCCGAGTTGCGGATCCTCAGCCGGCGGGTCGGGGACCGCTGGATGCGGGCGCAGGTGTGCAGCGCGGCGGGCGAGGCCGACATGGCGCGCGGCCGGTTCGGCCAGGCGGCGGGTGAGTACGAGGAGGCGCTGCGGCTCGCCCACGAGGTGGGCGCGCACGCCGAGACGCCGTTCCTGCTGGCGCGGCTCGCCGAGATCGCCTTCCGGGCCGGTGACGTGGCGGGTGCCCACACCGCCCTGGACCGGGCGGCCGAGGCCTGCGAACGGTACGGGGTGGCGGAGACGAAGGCGTACGTGGCGCTGCTGCGGGCGCAGCTCGCTCACCACGACGGGGACCTGCCCACGGCGCTCGAGCACTACGCGGTCGCCCGCACGGCCACCGCGCAGGGCACCCCGCCCCCGCAGTTCACAGCGGCGTTCCGAGCGGTGGAGGCGCTGCTCGTGGCGGTGGAGCACGGTCCGGCCCAGGGGCTGCCGATCGTGGCCGACGCGCTGCGCGAGGCGACGGCACAGCGGTGCGCCGAGGTCATCACGGCCGGCCTCGCGGACATCGCCGCCGACCTGCTGGCCCGGCTCGGCGATCTGGCGGTCGCGGTACGGCTGTTCGCGGCCGCCGACCAGTGGCGCGACGGAGCCCCCCGGCCGGAACCGGAACGCGGCCGCGCCGAGGAGGTCGACGCGGCGGCCCGCACGGCGCTGACCCCGCAGCGCTACGCGGCCGAGCGCTCGCGCGGTGCGTCCCTCACCGAGGAGGACGTCGCACGCGAGCTGGACGGGACTTTCGCAACACGCCCTAGCGGCAGCTGAACGTCGACTCGGCCCAGTCGGCGAGCGCGAGCGAGTCGAAGGCGCCGTTCTGCGGCTCGACCACCAGGCGCACGGTGCGGCGCCCCGTGAGGTTCACGTGGACGGGGACGGCTGCCTGGCCGCCCTCGACCGTTCCGGACCGCCACAGCCGCACCCCGTCCCCGTAGACGGCGAAGACGACCTTGCCGAGGCCGAGGGTCAGGTCGTCGACGCCGGCCATCGCGTCGTAGGCGGTGCACTGCCGGTTCAGGTCGATGGTGACGGAGGAGGAGCCGTGCACGGTGACGCCGTGCGCGTACTCCTTGCCGGCGACCGTCACGCCGTGGCGCTGCCACACCCAGCTGCTCTGGCCGAGCCGCATCTCGGGCCGGGTGCCGTCGCCGGTGACGTCGAAGCGCAGCTCGTTCCACTGGTAGACGACCGGGGCGGGCGGCGGCGTGGGCGCCTGGGTGGGCATGGGGATCGGGCGCGGGCTGGGTGTGGGCGGCGGAGTGGGGGTCGGGGTGGGGGCCGGTTTCGGCTTCGGGCTCGGGCGCGGGCTGGGTGGGGGAGCCGAGGCCGGGGTGGGCGTGGGGGTCGGCTCGGGTGCGAGGACCACGGGCTCGGGTGCGGGCTTCTGCCTGGGCGGGGCGGGGGCCGGGGAAGCGGGCCGGACGACCGGTGCGGACGGGGCGGGGCGGGCGGCCTCCTTCACGGGGTGGCCGTGGTTCGTCAGGGCGAGGGCGACCGCGGCGATCGCCGCGGCGACCACGCCGGCGGCGACACCGGCCTTGACCGGCGCCCCCAGGCCCTTCGAGGCCGCGGCCCCGCCGCCCGCCCCACCGCCGGACGAGCCGCTCGCCGCGGCCGCCGCACCCGCGGCCCCGGCTCCGGCGCCACCGGCGACGATCCCGAGCGCCTTGGCGTACCCGGCGGCCCCGAACCAGCCGATGACCGCGACCGGTACGACGGCCGGGATACCGGCGGCCACCTCCTCGATCTGGACGGCGGCCAGCCGGCACCGGGCGCACTCCTCCAGATGCTTGCGCAGCCCCCGCTCCGCGCGGATGCGCAGCTTTCCGCGGGCGTAACCGCCCAGTTGGTCGGCGTAGCGGGCGCACTCCTCGTCGTCGGTGAGGGCGGCGCTGACATGGGCCTGGAGGTAGGCCTGCTTGAGCCCTTCGCGGGCCCGGCTGGCGAGCACCCGGGTGCCGTTGGCGTCGAGTCCGAAGAGGGTGGCCACCTCGCTCGGCGACTCGTCCTCGACCTCGGTGTGCCACAGCACGGCCTGCCAGCGCTCGGGCAGCGAACGGAAGGCCCGCATGGCCATCGACTGCTCGGCCTCGTGCATCGCGCGGACGTCGGCGCCCGGGTCGAGCGTGTCGTCGCCGGACCCCCCGGAACCGTGCGAGGCCTGCGCCGCGAACACCGCGAAGTCGTCGACGAGCTGCTCACGCCGGGCCGACCTGATCCACTGGGCCGCGACCCGCCGTACGGAGGTGAGCAGATAGGCGCGCACGGCGTGTTCGGGCCCGTGTCCGCCGCGCACGGCCTGCAGCATCCGGGCGAACACCTCGGCGGTCAGGTCGTCGGCGGTGTGGCCGTCCCGGCAGCAGCCGCGCGCGTACCGCCGTACCGCGTCGGCGTGCCGCCGGTACAGCTCCGCGTACGCCGCGTCGTCGCCGGCCCGCATCCGCTCGATCAGCAGCCCGTCGGCGGGCGGCAGCTCCCGGCGCGGCGGCAGCACGCTCCCGTCGCGCTGTGCCGGAACGTTCCCCTCCGGCGGCGCGGGGGGCGGGGCAGCGGACCGGCCGCCCTGGCCGGGCACCTGGGGCGCGGTCGTCTCGTCCCCGACGGACGCGTCGTCCCACCCGTCAACGCTCATCGCGGACGCCCCCGATGCCTGCCCGAACCGACCGATTCACCGGGTCAGACTCCCACAGGGGAGTTCGTCCCGGCCGCTGAGGAACGGACGTACCACTCGTCCGAGCGCACTTGCCGGCGCGGTGCATCCGACGGTCACCCCCGAGGGGAGACCGGCGACGGCCGCGCCGCGAAGGGACCCCGGGCGGTGACCGGCGGGTGGCCACCGCCGCGCGGGCGCACCGTCAGGACCGCGACCGCAGTCCCTCCAGCAGGATGTCCAGCAACCGGGCCGAAGCCGCCGCCTGCTGGGCCGCGTCCGGCAGCGACGGCGCCGCCGTGGCGATCACCAGCAGCACGTCGGAGACGGAGACGTCCGGCCGCAACTCGCCGGCCGCCCGCGCCCGGTCCACCAGCCGCCCCACCACGTCGAGCAGCGCGGCGGCCCCCGCGTCGTCGGCGCCGCCGGCCACCGGCTCCTCCGCCACCAGCCGCAACTCCGCTGCCCCCGGCTGGGTCCGCTGCTGCGGCACCCGGGTCTCCTCGGCCCCGGCGCCCGCGCTCACGCCGCCGACCTCCTCCGGCACCCCGACCCGCAGCACCTGCGGCGGCAGCAGCCGCCCCGCGCCGGACGCCACCGACGTGCGCAGGAAGCGCGCCAGCGCCGACCACGGCTCGTCCTCCTGGCCGAGGGCGGCCCGCGCCTGGTCGGTCAGCCGGGAGGTCTCCTCCTCGGCTATTCGCCGGACCAGCACGTCCTTGCTCGGGAAGCGCCGGTACACCGTGCCGACCCCGACCCGCGCCCGCCGCGCCACGTCCTCCATCGGCGCGCCGTAGCCCAGTTCGCCGAAGACCTCGCGCGCCGCCCGCAGCACGTGTTCCAGATTGCGCTGTGCGTCCACCCGCAGCGGCGTCGTACGCGGGCCGTCACCGCGTCCGCTGCCCGCCGCCGCGCTCACCGTTCCGCCGCCGGACGCGAGAGCGGAAGCCGGTGACCAATGTGTGTCCTGAATATGCATCTGTGTTCCCCCGGTTAATGACGTCTCCCCCCGGAGACTCTCCCCGCACTGATAGCCGGAGCGAGCGGAACCGACGCCGGGCGGACCGCCCGTCGTGGGCCGTTCGGCCACTTCCCCCACACCCCGTCGACACACGAACATAGTTGAGAGGCTGTCAATTCAGAAGGGGGACGTTCCGCACGGAGCGCCCCCCGATCGGAGTACGCGTCGCCTACGTCCCGATTCGATGCCTTCGCGCCCCCTCGTCCGCCCCCACTGACCTGGCCCCTTTCGTCCGGTGCGGAAGGCGCACCCGGCGCCCCGCACAGCCGCCCGCCGGTCACACAAATTGCCGGGGCTGTGGACAAACAAGAGTCACGGGTGCGTCATGGGATGGTGAAGGAACGTGCGCGCATTCTCGTTGTCGGCGGCGGCTACGTCGGGATGTACACGGCCCTGCGGCTGCAACGGACACTGAAGCGGGAGCTCAGCCGGGGCGAGGTCGACATCACTGTCGTCGCTCCCGACCCCTACATGACGTATCAGCCGTTTCTTCCCGAGGCGGCCGCGGGTTCGATTTCCCCTCGTCATGTCGTCGTACCCCTGCGGCGCGTCCTGGACCGGTGCCATGTCGTCATCGGCGAGGTGACGTCCGTCGAGCACGCCGCGCGGACCGCCGCCGTCACCACGCTCGCCACCGCGGAGGAGCGAAAAGGCGCCACTTTTCTGCAGTACGACGAACTGGTGCTCGCCCCCGGCTCCGTCGCGCGCACGCTGCCCATCCCCGGCCTCGCCGAGCACGGCATCGGCTTCAAGACCGTCGAGGAGGCCATCGGCCTGCGCAACCACGTCATCGAGCAGATGGACATCGCCTCCTCCACCCGCGACCCCGCGGTCCGCGACGCCGCCCTCACCTTCGTCTTCGTCGGCGGCGGCTACGCGGGCGTGGAGGCACTCGGCGAACTGGAGGACATGGCCCGCTACACCGCGCGCTACTACCACAACATCCAGCCCGAGGACATGAAATGGATCCTGGTCGAGGCCACCGACCGGATCCTCCCCGAGGTCGGCCACGAACTCGGCCGCTACACGATCACCGAACTGCGCCGCCGCAACATCCAGGTGCTACTCGGCACCCGCCTGGAATCCTGCGCCGACCGGGTCGCCGTGCTCAGCGACGGCCAGCGCTTCCCGACCCGCACGCTCGTCTGGACGGCCGGCGTCAAACCGAACCCCCTGCTCGCCGCCACCGATCTGCCGCGCACCCCGCGCGGGCGGCTGAAATGCACCGCCGAGCTGACGATCGACGGCGTCGACCACGCATGGGCCGCGGGCGACGCCGCCGCCGTCCCCGACGTCACCGCCGCCGAACCCGGCACCGAGACCGCCCCCAACGCCCAGCATGCGGTCCGCCAGGCCAGGGTCCTCGGCGACAACATCGCGCACGCCCTGCGCGGTGAACCCCTCGACACCTACCAGCACGCCTACGTCGGCTCCGTCGCCTCCCTCGGCCTGCACAAAGGCGTCGCCCAGGTCTACGGGCGCAAGCTGAAGGGCTACCCTGCCTGGTTCATGCACCGCGTCTACCACCTGAGCAGGGTGCCCACCGTGAACCGCAAGGCCCGCGTGCTCGCCGAATGGACCCTCTCCGGGCTCTTCAAACGGGAGATCGTCTCGCTCGGATCACTCGAACATCCCCGAGCGGAGTTCGAACTCGCGGCCGGTGGAAAGCCTCCTCACAGCCCCTCCGACGACTCGAACGGGTCGTCCTGACGGGAACGAGGAACTCCACGGGCCGCCCCGGCGTCTGACGGATGTCGCCGCCGACGGCCACCCTGCCAGACTGCCCTGCGACCGAGCACAAGGCTTCTCCCCAGAACTGCACCGGGGGACCTCCCCCGGACTCCCCGGCCGCTCCCGTCAGCCGGCCGGAGACGACGACACGAGGCAAGGATTCGTGAACTTCACGCGCTGGAGCGCCCGGCTCCCCGGAACGCAGCGCCGCGCCGCAGCGCGGACCGAGCACGCGGTCCCCCCGGACCGACGGGGAGAAGGCTCCGTGCCGGCTGCCCGCGCCGAACAACTGACCGACGACCCGCTCGGCGTGCCCGCCGTCGACGAACTGCCCGCCCGTGACGTCCTCGACCACGTCCCGGCCCTGGTCGCCCTCGTCCACGGCCCGGACCACCGCATCGCCTACCTCAACGACGCCTACACGGCGGCCTTCGGCGCGAGACCCCAGGGCGCCCCGGCCCGCGAGGCCCTCCCCGAACTCGCGGAACTCGGTCTCCTCCCGCTCCTCGACCAGGTGCTGCGCAGCGGCAAGCCCCGCACCCTCAAGTCCCGCAAGGCCCTCGACGGCCGCACCTACACGTTCACCTGCACCCCCGTAGCAGAGAACGACGACCGTGACGGCGGTGTCCTGCTCTTCGCCACCGACGTCACCGACCACGCGGAAGCGGCGGAGCGACTGCGCGCCAGCGAACGCAGCCAGCGCGAGACGGCCGTGACCCTCCAGCGCAGCCTGCTCCCGCAGGAACTCGAACAGCCGGACGACCTGCGCATCGCGGCCACCTACCAGCCCGGCGGCACCGAAGCCGCGGTCGGCGGCGACTGGTACGACGTCATCACCCTCGGCGGCGGCCGCACGGCCCTCGTCATCGGCGACGTCATGGGCCGCGGTGTCCGCGCGGCGGCCGTGATGGGCCAGCTCCGTACGGCCGTCCGGGCCTACGCCCGCCTGGACCTCCCCCCGCACGAGGTGCTCCAGCTCCTCGACGGCCTCGCCACCGAGATCGACCCCAACCAGATCGCCACCTGCGTCTACGCCGTCCACGACCCGAACGAGGGAAGGCTGGTGTACGCCTCCGCCGGCCACCTCCCGATCCTCGTCCGCGACGAGAGCGGGACCGTGCTGCGCACCGACGAGCCGACCGGCCCGCCGCTGGGCACCGGCGGCTGGGTGCACACGTCGGGCTCGGTACCGCTGGGGCCCGGTTCCACGGCCGTCCTCTACACGGACGGCCTGGTGGAACGCCGCAACGAGGACCTGGACGAGGGGATCGCGGCGCTGGAACGCGCGCTGGCGGGGGCCACCGGCACCCCGGGGGTCGTCTGCGACCGCCTGGTCCGCTCCGCCGGCGTCACGGCCGGCCACGACGACGACGTCGCCGTCCTGGTGCTCCAGCACCCGGCCCGCACCGGCCCCGACGGCGAGCTGTTCCGCAACGCCGCACTGGACCTCCTCGGCGGGATCGAGGCGGCGCCCCGTGCGCGGGCGTTCGCCTCCGGGGTGCTGACCAGCTGGCGCTTCCCGGCCGACCTCCACGACCTGGGCGTCCTCGCCACCAGCGAACTGGTCGCCAACTCCCTTCAGCACGGCACCCCGCCCATGCGGCTGCGGCTCCGCCGCACCGACCGCCGACTGATCATCGAGGTGACGGACGGCGACGACCACCTGCCCCGGCGCCGCCGCGCGGAACCGGGGGACGAGTCGGGGCGGGGGATCGCGATCGTCGCGACGATCGCGTCCGGCTGGGGGTCCCGGCGGACGCCCGGGGGCGGGAAGGCGGTGTGGTGCGAGTTCGTGCTGCCGAAGGGATAGCCCCGTAGGGTGCGGCCCTTACGCGGACACGGACTCCGAAGCCGCGCCGCCCCGTGCCACGACCCTGCTCCTCGCGGCGAGCCAAGGGTGATCCTGGGCCGTCGTCAACCCCTTCCCGAGCCGTATCGCCAGGACACTGATCCCCAGGGAGAACAACAGGAACGTCGCGATGTACGGCGTCGGCAGCGAGGCCCCCAGCGGGCCTCCCACTGCCGGGCCGACCGCTAGCGCGAGCTGCTTCACCAGAGCGAACGCCGAGTTGTACTGGCCGGCCATCCCGGTCGGCGCAAGGTCGGCCACCAGCGGCGCCACCGTCGGCGACAGCATGGCCTCACCCAGCCCGAACAGCGCGTACGTCGACACGAACGCGGCCGTCGCCATCTCCTGACTGCCGTGCCCCAGCCCCGCGTATCCGGCCACGGCCCACGCCACGGCCCAGATCAGCCCGACCCCGGCGATCACCCGCGACCGCCGTCGGCGCTCGACGAACTTGAGCACGGCGAACTGGACGACGACGATCATCAAGGTGTTCGCGGCCAGCGCGGTCCCCAGGGCCGACGTCGATATCCCGGCGGCCTCGACGCCGTACGCGCTCAGCCCGGACTCGAACTGTCCGTAGCAAGCGAAGAACAGCACGAAGCCCAGCACGGAGAGCTGAACCATCGCCCGGTTCTCCAGCAGCTGCCGCCAGCCGCCCTTGGCGGAGACGGCCGGAGCGTCCGCGATCCGCGGCGCGTGAGGCGTGCGCACCGTCGACATCACCACGGCCAGCAGCAGGAACATCGCCGCCTCGATCGCGAACAGCAGCGTGAACGACGAGACGCGGGCCGTGTCGACGAGGTGGCCGCCGATGAGACCACCGACGCCCAGCCCCAGGTTCTGCAGGAAGAACTGGGTCGCGAAGGCACGCGACCTCGTCTCCGCAGCCGAGCAGTCCACGATCATCGTCGCCAGGGCGGGCTGCATGACCGCCTGTCCCGCCCCGAGCAGCGCGGCGGCGCCCAGCACGGTCGGCGCGCTCCCCGCCAGACCCAGGCTCAGCGCTCCGACAGCGGCCGTGACCAGGGTGGCGAGAAGGACCGGAAGTGGACCGCGCCGCACGATCGCCCGACCGGCGAGCGGCAGCACGATCAGCGCGGCCACGGCGAAGACGGCCAGCACGAGCCCCGCCGTCATGGCACCGAGCCCCCGCACCTGCGCCACATAGACGTACAGGTAGGGGACGGTGAAACCGAGCCCGAACGCGCTGAGTGCGTTGCCCACGTGGATCCGGCGCATCGCTGCGCCCATCGCCCTGGTCACGTTCACCTCTCTCAGGTAGTTGAGTCGTCGGACTGCTGAAGTCTGAAGACTTAGAAGCTAAAGTTCGAAGCTAAAGAGTACATCCCGAAGGACTTCGACGCCAAGCCCGGCCGTGCGATACTGCGCCCATGGCCGAGACCCCCGGCGCCGCCGAGCCGACACTCGACGAACAGATCGCCGCCTACCAGCGCGAGTTCCAGGACCTCGACCCACAGGTCGAGCAGGTCGTCTCGGCGCTGTCCCGGCTCAACCGCCGGATGAACGTGGCCTATGGCCGCCAGACCGCGGCCCTCGGCATCAGCAACGCGGAGTGGGAGGTCCTCAAGGCCCTCGTCCTCTCCGGCGCCCCCTACCGCATGGGCCCCAGCGAGCTGGCCAAGCGCCTCGGCCTCACCCCGGCCGCGATGACGCACCGGATCGACCGCATGGTCACCGAGGGCCTCGTCACCCGGGAGCGGGACGAGAACAACCGCGTTCGGGTGATCGTCGAGCTGACCCCCGAGGGCCGCGAGAAGTGGCTGGAGGCGATGCGCCTCGCCACGGTCTTCGAGGAGGACCTGCTCCAGGACCTCTCCACCGCGGAGCGCGCGGTGCTCGGCGAGGTCCTCATCAGACTGCTGCGCCGCGTGGAGCACGCCCAGCCCGACGCCGGCGGCCGGCTCACGGACCTGGACTAAAAGATCTTGACAGAGGGTGCTTGACACGCCCCTGGCCGATCCGTAGAGTTCTTCGGGTTGCCGGAGAGCCGGAACGGTTCTTCGACAGCACCTCAGCCGCCCCGAGCGGCACAACAAACCACAGCACGATCTCCTGACGGGGTTGTATTCGGCATGCCCGAATTCAATTCGAATATGGGTCGGCGGCCTCGATTGGGAATCGCCGAGCGGATCCGCTAAGGTTTGAGACGTCGGAACGGCCCAACAGCCGGGATGACAACCCCCGCTGACTGGGGATCAGGGCCGAAAGGATCTGATAGAGTCGGAAACGCAAGACCGAAGGGAAGCCCGGAGGAAAGCCCGAGAGGGTGAGTACAAAGGAAGCGACCGTTCCTTGAGAACTCAACAGCGTGCCAAAAGTCAACGCCAGATATGTTGATACCCCGTCTCCGGCCGATACCGGCTGGGGCGAGGTTCCTTTGAAGAAATACACAGCGAGGACGCTGTGAACGGTCGGATCATTCCTCCGATCGTTCCGCTCTCGTGGTGTCGTCCCGATTACGGGAAAACATTCACGGAGAGTTTGATCCTGGCTCAGGACGAACGCTGGCGGCGTGCTTAACACAT